>NZ_LGQY01000058.1:0-186838 GCF_003116065.1 Azospirillum sp. TSO5
GTTACTCCACTTTCCCGAGCTTGAGTTTCTGGTTCGTTCCTATATCCCGGACAATCTGGTCACTTTCGTGTAGTGACCCCGAACGGGTCATCCAGCTCGCCAAGCGCGAGGAGGAGATCATCCAGGCGATCGGACGCGTCCGTGCTGCCCAGCGCGATCCGATGAACCCGGCGACCTGGCCGACGGTCTACATCATGGGCAACGTCTTTCCCGACAGCCTCGTCTACGACGATTTCGTGCACGTTGACGACCTCGGCCGCGGGGCTTCGATCCTCTCCGGCGCGATCCAGAACGGCGGGTGCCTGTGGGCCGAGGCCGCCGTCGATCTCGGCCTCGCCGCCTGCGCCTCCGACGACCGCGGCCGCCGCCTGAAGACCGGCGCCGACTTCATGTGCCGCTGCGGGCTGCGGACGGACGGGCCGGTTCCGCTCGGCTGGGCGAAGGTCTCCGTCCGCTCGGGCCGGGGAGGGCGTCCCACCACCGTGTTCGCCTGGCTCCCGGCGGTCGCCGGGCGGGACCCCGCCGAAGCCGCGCTGGCGGCGATGTCCGCCCGGGGCTATGAGGTCTCCAGCGCCGACGTCGTGGAGAGCCGTCCCGTCAGGTCGGCCCCGCCGGTCCGCCGGGACGCACGCCCCGCCTTCGCCGAACGCGTCGAGGCCCTCGCCGACGCGGTGCTGGAATCCGCCGCCCTGCTGGCAGAGGACAAGGACGGGCTGCTGCTGCCCGAGCTGGCCGTCGAGCACGTCCTCGGCCGCCGCAGGATGCCGGTCCTGGAGGCCGTCGCCGAGGCCGAGGCGGGCGACCCCGAGGACGGACCTCCCGCCGACGTCTGGTAAGTCTCCGCCCCGGCGGAACCCTCCAAGCGAAACGAACAGAGAACCCGGTCGGCGGCAGCCTTCCGGGCGATCTCCGTTGCGGCGGGCAGGGGCGGAGGCTTCGTTTTGGAGTTCCCGCCCCCTCTCCCGGACTGAGAACTCGGCGGACGGACCCGCTCCGGGGGGCTTCCGGGAGCCTTTTGGGAGCTTTCCGGGAGCTTTCCGGGTGCCTTTCGGAAGGTCGGTGGAGGGTCGGCACACCCGCCGGGAGGTCCTGCCCTCCGGATCGGGTAGGAGTTATTCCGGGACCGCTATAAGGATCTCTATGTAGGGGTTCCGGAATAACCCCGGGCGGAGCTGGAGTCCCCTCGCGGGGCAGCTTCGGACGGGGCCGGAACGGCTGCACACACGCCCAGCCCGGGAAAAAGAAGAGGCCGTTACGGATGTGCGGACTTTTGACCGGAGGAAGCCCTTCAAAACAACCTCGTTCGTGTTGACATGAAGACATCTTCTTCTTACGCTTCGAGGAAGATAAGTTGAACAGACCGGAGGAGCATCGATGGACGAGGAGAGGAAGAAGGGCGGGAGCGCCGGCAAGGCGAGACTTCTCGCCGGCGTGGCCTTCGTCGCCGTAGCGGCCGGCGTCGTCGCCTGGAACCAGCTCGGCGGTTCCGCCCCCGCCGAGCTGCCGGCCGCCGAGACCCGGACGGACGAGGCTCAATCGTCCGAGGAGGAACCCGTGACTGCCGCCGTCCCGAAGAGCGAGACGGTCACCGAAGGCGGACAGGGAAAGGCCGTCGAGCCGAAAATCGAAGAAGCCGCATCCGCAGGGTCCGCGGAGAAGCCGACGCACGCCGCCCACGCCGTTATGCCCGACGCCCCCGTGGCTGTCGCCGAGGACGACGGCGAGTCCGTCTTCACGAGCGGACCCAGGACGGAGATCAAGGGGCCGGTCGAGCAGGCGGTCGCGAAGGCCGACGAGATGAGCCGGATCGTCGTCCGCCTCGAAGACGCCCCGGTGGCGCCGCCGAAGGGGAAGGCATCGGGGTCGCTGTCGATGTCCGACCTCGTGAGCGGGGGCGGCGGCGAGCGTTTCGTGCCCGGCTCGCGCTGGTCGGCCCGCCACGGCCTCGCCGAAGTGGCCTGGAGCGTCGTTCCGGCATCCGATGGGTTGGCGATACGCGACATGCGGCATTTCGCGATGCTGCCCGGCGACGTCCCGCTGGTTCCCGACTACACCGCCGACGCGACGGAGCGCGGCATCCACACCGTCACCGGCTTCATCAACGTCGCGAAGCCGGGCGAGCACCGTTTCGACCTCCACCTCACGAAGCCCAAGGACATCTCCCGCGACGCCGAGACCTGCACCGTGTCGCTTGAGATCGGCGGGGCAACGGTGCTGAAGGCGACGGACATGGCGGTGGGGTTGGGGGATTCGACCGTCCTCGAAGGCTTCGCCGTCAAGGTCCCCGAAGGCGGACAGGGCCTGCATCCGTACCGGGCCGAAGTCGAGTGCCGGGCCTACGTCGTGCCGGGCGACAAGGACTCCGCGGTGGCCGACGGCCTGCGCGTCGGCAAGGCCCAGAGGGACATGGGGGCGCTGTCGTCGGACTGGCACCGCCGTGTGCTCGGCCGCGACCTGCCGGAGATCGTCGCTAGCTTCCGCGTGAAGGAACCCGGCTCGCTTGAGCCGCGCCGCCTGGGCGACGGCGACCTGTTCGTCGAGGCGGGCCTCGCCCCGTCAGTCCCTGCCGTCCTCGACACCGGCATGGAACCCGGCGTGACCGCGGGGAGCTGGTACGGCGACGTGGTCTGGAAATACTGGAAGGTCCCGATCACGCCGTCCGTCAGCGGCATCGAGCCGTCCGCCCGCCGGCACGAGCCGGACGCCGCCCTGTCGCTGTTCGACGGCACCGGAAAGGTCGCCGTCCGCGTCTTCGAGGGCAAGATCGCGGTGCGCGAAGGCGGCCCGCAGACCGTCGGCGGCTTCGTCACCGCCGCCGAGGCGCCGAAGTCGTTCGGCAAGACTCCCTTGGCTGGGGTGCGGAACTGTGCCTGGACGCTCCGCATCGACGGCGGCGCCGTCGTCACCTCGGCCGGCACGGACGTGCCGGTGGACGGCAGGCGGCACGGCGCCTTCCTGAAGCTGGCGAAGGTTGACCTCGCCAAGGGCGTGCATCCGTTCTCCGCCTATTTCGCCTGCGAGCCGGACATCAACTCGACCGGGCTGCACGAGAAGGGCGACTATGTGGCGGTTGACGCGGACGGCAGGATCGCCGCCGGGGAACCCGACCTGACGCTGATGCTGGTCGCCAAGGGGCCGTCCGAGGGGACGCTGCGCGTCCTCGGGCCGCAGGACGTCTTCAACGGGCGACCGCGGGACGACCGCCGCCCTGTTGGCATGGGGACGGATTCGGGCAAGGCGGAGAAGGTTCCCGGGGTGCTGTCGTTCGACGACCTCGTCACCCCGGGCACCGGCGGGGCGGTCAAGGACGGACGGATCAAGGGCCCGAACGGACGCATCGTGAACTTCCAGTGAGCGGGCATGGGGGCGGGGACACCCGCCCCGGACGGACGAAGGAAAAGAAAGGGAGAAGAGAGATGGCTGTATCGATCAACGGAGTGGACGGCGGCAACCGCGGAGCCGGAGGGCAGACCCCTGGCGGAAGCGACAACACCACCTCCCCGGGGAAGGGCGGGATTCCCACCTCGGCGAAGCTCGCGGTCGCCGTGGCAGCCGTGGCGGCCGCCGCCGGCTGGTTCGCCTTCGGCGGGGTCGGCGGCGAAGCGAGACTTCCCGCTTCCGCAGCTTCCGCGATCCAGCCGGCCAAGCCCGCCAAGGCGGGAAACGGCTGGCTGCCGCTCGGCGGCGACATGGCGGCCCAGCCCGCAGGGAAGACCGCCGCAGCGGGGACGGCTCCGGCCAGCCCCAAGTCCGACGGGTCCAGGAAGCCGTGGGAGGCGGAGCAGCAGGGGCCGTCCGCGACGGACGTGCTGAACGCCGCCTCGCTGCCGCCGGCGGGCTTCACGGCCTGGGAGTGGGACGCCAGGCGCATCGACCGCGGCCCCGCCGCCTTCACGTTCGACAACGCCGGGTTCTGGCTCCGCCCCGGGCTCGTGCCCTTCGTCGCCGCCGGGCGGTTCCATCCGCATCCGGCCGAGATGGCGGCCTTCTTCGCCGCCGACGGGAAGCCGAAGTTCGACGGCGACGTCTTCGAGCTGGCGTCCGTCGGCTGGACCTTCTCGAAGTCCCGCATGCTGACCGGAATCGTCACCGGCCAGAGCGGGCACGGCGTCAACCCGGAGTCCCACTACGTCCGGCTGCCGAAGGAGGCTCGCCCCGCCGTCGAGAAGCCGATGGAGGAGTTCCTGCCGCTGGTCCGCAAGGCGGGCGGACGGAACGCCGTCGTGGTCGAGGCCGTGCCGCTGAACAGGGACAAGACGGCTTACGCGGTCGGGCTGCACCGCAACCCGCGTGCCGTCCACGTCGTGGACTGGCAGGGCAACATGTCGAAGGGGCTGCTGAACGCCGCGGAGATCTTCTTCGTCGCCGCCGCCTGGGACGGCGCGGAGTGGCGTGCCCTGGCCTCTGCGAGCTGGAAGGCCGATCTGATGCAAGGGCCGCACAGCGTGAACGCGAAGACCGGCGAGCAGCTCTTCCTCGGCCAGCGTTCCGATGAGAACATGGTCATGTCGATCCTCGCCACCTCGAAGGTGTTCCAGGACGTCTACGAGCGCTACGAGGGGCACGGCTACATCACCGGAGCGGTCACCACCGCGGCCGACCGGGCGCCGAGCGGGCAGCAGTCCCGCGACCCGCTGGACGCGAAGCTGACGCCCGTGAAGACGGCCTCCTTCAGCCTGTTCACCGGCAGCTTCGACGAGGGCTTCACCTTCGGCCGCCCGATCGAAGTGACCTGCCCCGACGGGATCGTCCCGAGCTTCGCACGGAACGTGCGGGGCATGCCGACCAACCCGGTGGCGGGCGTCGCCGTGCGGGCGAAGGGCGTCTGCCGGGTCCCCTTCTCCTTCGTTGACACCCGCGACGCGGAGGCCCCCGTCGCGGCCTTCGGCGGCTACATGCAGATCGAAGTCAATCTCATGGGCGGCGACATGGCCACGGTGTACCGCCCGCTCAAGGACAAGGCGTTCGTGATCGAATGGTCGCGTGAGTGATCACGCGGTCTCCGGGGCAGGCGGACGGAAACGGGGAGGGCGGAAGCCCTCCCTTTCCCATGTCCGGAACCGGCGCCTCCGCTGAGCTTAGGTGTTGACATGCGGACTGCTTGGCGCTTGTCTGAATGCAGATGGTATCCGATAAGGAGGGATCGAAGGATGGGCAGGACGAGATTCGCCTTGATGGGCTTGACGGCCTCGGCGGTGGTGACGGTGACGGTGATGGCGCCGTCGCCGTCGCACGCCGCATCGGACGAGATGGACGGACGCACGCTGGACGCGCTGGTGTCCGATGTCGCCGCGGGATTCAAGGGCAAGAAGGCGAGCAAGCAGGACGTCAGCTTCGGCACGATGCTGCTGCGGCAGCGGGTGATGACGGCTCTTTTCGCCCCCGACGCCAGGGGGCACCGCTCCGGGTCGTTCAAGGACAAGGGCGGCGCCATCAACGGCTCCGTGGAGGCGGTCGAGGACAAGGCGGGCTGCCTGAAAGTCACCGCGAAGATGTCGGTCGGGAAGGACAGCAGCCGCTCGGAGGGGACCATCTGCCGCGAGGGCGGCAGGGGCGAGGTCTGGACGCACGACATGCAGAGATGGGCGCCGGAGGCGGTGGCCGCCTACGATCCGGACGCCAAGCCTGTGCCGAAGCCCGCCACGGAACCCGCTCCGGCTCCGGCTACCGCTCCGCCTCCGCCTCAGCCCCCCGCAGATGCCGGGTTCGCCGTCGTCTCCGCGGCGCCGAAGAAGGCCGTTGAAGAGAAGAGGCCGCAGGAGGAGCCCGTGACCGCCGACGGCTGGTCGCCGGGCATGCACGCGCAGGCGTTCACGCCGACCTACGAGCCGGACGTCTTCGACGGCCGCGTCGTAGGCTACAAGACGATGTGGAAGAACCTGAACGCCATCGGCCCGGAGGTGGCGGAGAGGCCGGTGAAGGGGAAGATGGGCGTCTTCGACCACCTGGCTATGATGCCCGACCGAAACGTCCATCTGCCCGTCGTCTGGAGGGTCAGCGGGCATCTGAATAAGGACGGCGAGGGGCACGAGGTCATCGCCGAGCTCCGCGGCGTGCCGGGCGGGGTGCGCCGGTGCAAGGTCGCGATCACGTCGCCGCACGGCACGCCGGAGCCGATCGAGGGGGACGTGATCGACGCCCCGCTCCGCATCGGCGTCCGGGCCGACGCGATGGACGAGGTGACGGTGTCGTTCGCCTGCGACCCCGAAGACCGCTCCTACCGCGACGCGTTGGCGACCTCCGCGTCCGGCAAGCCGCTCAAGCCGGGCGTCTCGCCGATCGAGGCCGTCTCCCCGTCGCTGACCGTGTACACCACCTCGCCGGGGGCACGCACCCCGGAGCCGATGAGGGCCTCGGGCGGCGTCGTGGACTTCGTCTACAAGGCCGAAGGGATGGCCCTCGCCGCCGGGATGCCGACGCCCGAGATTCCGGGCGGAGCGGTGGCCCCCGGCCTCTCTGCGGTCTGGAGCGAAGTGCCGCAGACCTGGAAAGTCGAGCGCACCGTCCCTGCCGGGCTGTCCTCCGCCGACCGCCCCGGGCTGACGATGGGCGACGGCGTGATCGACGGGAAGGCGAACGTCGTGCGCGACGGGCGGGCCAACATCGTGGCGTTCGACGGCATCCTCGCCGCGTCGAAGCGGGGCGGCGAGATGACCGTGGCGGTCGTCCCCCGCCGCGTCGAAAGGAAGTCGGCCGATCCCGTCCGCTGCCTCGGTGAGTTCCGCAAGACCGGGCGCGAGGTGGTCCTCTCCGGCGACGTCTTCGCCGGGCAGGGCTACGGAATCCCGACGGTCGGGCGGATGCGCACCGACCCGCAGCCGGACGGCCCCGCCGCGTACGAGAAGGTCTCGGGCGTCTTCGGCTGCGTCGTCAGCGTCGCCGGCCGCGAAGACGGGTTCCTGAAGGGCGACACCGTCGGCTTCACGACCCCCGACGAGCGCGGCGTCGAGTTCGAGGTCTGGGTGAAGTCGGACGAGGACCGCGCCCTCCGCCGGGTCGAAGGCTGGGGGGCCGTTCACCGACAAGCCGAACCCAAGGCGAAGCCCGCCAGCTCCGTGGTGAAGTTCCAGGAGTGAGGCGGACGGAAAGGGCATGAGCACAAGGCGGGGCAAGTTCCCCGCCTTTACATGTTGCGCTGTCCCCTCTGCGGCGACGGCTCGCTCCCGATCACGATGCCGTTGATTGTGGCCCCGATGGGCAGGTCTGCTCCGTCCGTCGGCTCCATCGCGTCCGCCGTGCCGGGAGTGCCGCAGCGGCAGCGTGTGTACCCCATCCCTGGCGGGGCGGACTCCCAAACCCAGCCGCAGACGCGGCACTTCACCAGACCTTCCATGACCCCGATGCCCCCTCCTTCAGCGACCGAGGGGCAATGCTGCTCTCGCCCCGTCACGACGTCAACGTGCACCGGAAGAAAGCCGGAAATGTGCTAAATTGTGGTTGACATGCGGACACTTAATTATGAGCGTTGTGTGCAGCATGTGTTGAATCGGGGGGTGTCCGTCATGGCACAAGGATGGAGGGAGGTTCCGCTCGACGCGCTCAGGGACGCGATAGCGGACGGCGGGCTGGCGCTGGTCGTGCAGGAGAAGGTGCGGCTTTCGGACGGTGCGCCGGCCGGGTTCGAGGCGCTGGTGCGCTGGCCGTCGTCGGCGGCGATCAACGGCGGCGTGCCCTTCGCCCCGGACGCGTTCGTGCGGGCCGCCGAAATGGGCGGGCTCGCCGGCGATCTCGGCGGCTGGGTCGTCCGCGAGGCGTGCGCGATACTCGCCCGATGGCTCGCGACAGATGACGGACGGGCTCTCGCCCGCTTCGTCGGCGACGGGCTGCTCTCTGTCAACGCATCCGCCTGGGAGCTGGAGGATCCGTCATGGGGTCATCGCTTCCTCGCCGCCGTGGCTGCCGCTGGCGTGCCGTACAACCTGCTGGAGGTCGAGGTGACCGAGACCGGCCGCGGCGACGGAGACGACGTCCCGGCCGCAGCCGTGGCCAACCTCGAACTGGTGTCGTCGGCGGGCGTCGGCGTGGCCCTGGACGATTTCGGAATCCGGCATTCGTCCGTCCCCCGGCTCCGCCATCTTCCGGTCTCCGTCGTGAAGGTGGACCGCTCGTTCGTGTCGCGTCTCGACGGCGTCGGCCCGGCGGCGGAGCGGGACACCGAGATCCTGCGCTGGATCATCGGCCTGCGCGGGCTGTGCGACGGGGTCCGCGTCGTCGTCGAGGGCATCGAGACGGAACGGCAGGCGTCGCTGATCCGGGCTATGGGCGCCGACGTCGGGCAGGGCTACCTCTGGTCCCGGCCCGGCGACCCGGACGCGGCACTGGCGTCCGCGGCGAGGCGCCTCCGGGCCGCCGATTTGACCGCCGAGAACACGCGCGATAGTGTGTATGCTTAGTGTTTGCATGGCACAGCCTGAGAGGCTCTGCCTGAAGGACATGCGGCCATTTATACGGCTGCGATAAGAAGGGAGGCGGCCATGGGAATGGGGCTTGGCATTGGAGGCGGAGGCGGACTGAAGGTCGCCGCGCAAAAGCAGTCGCAGCCGGCTCAGACCCGCCAGGTCGGGCAGCAGCGTCCGCGTGCCCTCGCGCAGCACCGCGAGCGGAGCCGTCCGCTGGATTCCGTCCTCCGCTTCGAGGAGCTCCGCCGCACGATCGCCGGCACGAAGGTCTTCACCGGGGAGCGGCTGCAAGATTTCATGCGAGCCGACCCGTCCCGGGCCGCCGAGATGGTGCGCGGGATCGGCGGCTCCGCCCTGTCGGCCATCGCCACGAATCCCCGGGCATTCGAGGGGTTCTCCTCATTTATCCGCGCCGCCGAGAACGTCGAGCGGGACGTCCACGCCGCCCGGGGGGACGGCGGTCTCAAGTCAGCACGCGACCTGCTCCGGGCCGGCATGATGGACCGCCAGCCGGGCGGGCAGTCGGCGTTCGAGACGGACTACGGGAAGGCCGCGCAGGACATCTACACCCGCGCCGCCCATTTCCTGAAAGACACCGCCTGGCTCGACCGCGACCCGCCGGGACGCTCGCCGCTCACGCTCGCCGCCGGGGAAAGGGCGGCGCCCGCCCAGGATGTCTCCCGCAGCGTAGACCGGGACGCCAGAGACCGCATGCTCGACCAGATGCAAGGCAACATCGCCAGCGGATTGCGGTCGCGTGGCGGGCGGGTGATCGCCGAGCTCATGGATTCCAGGCAGGAGGGGATCGGGCTGAAGAACGGCCGCGACGTGCTCGCCGCGTCGCTTGAGGAGGCCGGCTTCGCCAAATGGCTCGCCGCCGAGGGGAGGGGATACCCCGCCTGGCTCCGCGACCCCCGCGCAGAGGTGAGCCGCGGGGACCAGGACGCGGTCATCGACTTCCTGCGCGACCGCGACAGGAAGGGGCAGGGCGGGCTGGAGGCGCCGAAGGACCTTCGCGACCGGCTGAACGCCGAGAGCTACACCGTGCAGTACACGCCGTTCGGCCGCTCCTATCATCAGGGCGCCAGCCCTGAGGATTTCCGCCTCGCCGACCGCCTCGACCGGCTGTCGGAGATCGCCCGCTCGATGAACGCCGTCGAGCGCGAGGTCGGCGCCATCAAGCGCCGCGATGACATCCCGTGGCAGCGGCTGTTCCCCCAGCGCGAGGGGCCGAGCCAGGACGAGTTCGCCGGGTTCCACAACGTGGCGGCCCTGGGCGAGCGACTGAAAGTCCGCAAGGCCGCCTTCTCGGACATCGAGAAGGCCCGCACGATTGACGTACTCCGCGAGCACCTCGCTCGGTCCGGACACGGGGGCGAGCTGCTGAAGACGGTCGAGCAGGCCGCCGACCGCTTCCGCGAGAAGGCCGGCGGGCAGGCCCGCTACGTCTCGGGAGACTGGGCGGAGCGCCGCGCCGATATCCTGTCCCGCATCGGGCAGGAGGTGGAGGCCCGCCCGGACGCGAAGGCGAGGGTGATGATCCGCGAGGCCATGGCCGACCTCAGCCGCGGCTACGGCGAGCGGGATGCCCGGGCGATTGACGCCGGGTTCTCCGCCCTGCGCCGGGGGCTGGACGAGCTGCGGGTGGCCAGCCCCGAGCAGGCGAGGCGCCTGTTCGGAGGGGACGGCCCGACGCTCGGCCTGTTCGCCGAGATCGAGGCCCGCCGCCGCGACGCCGTCGAGCGTTCCCGCACGGCGAACGACCTGAACATGGCGGTGAACGGGCTGAAGGCGGCACGCGACGGGGTCTCCCGGTCCGTCCGCCGGATTCCCGACGAGATCGGCGAGATGATCGCCCGCGAACGCCGGGCCATCCTGGCGCACGAGACCCGCGTGTCCGACCTCCGGTCGAAGGTGGCCGAGATGGAGCGGCAGACGACCGGGCTGAACCGGGTCAAGAACTGGATCCGCAGCGTGACCCCGTTCGTCGGCGGCACGGACGACGGAATCCGCCAGAAGCTGGCACAGGCCAAGCGGCATCTTGAGATCGCCGAGCGCGAGGCCGACAGGGTCGCCCGCGAGGCAACGGACCGCATCGGCCGCCTGAAGGCCCTCGGCCGCGAGTTCAACGAACTCGGCAGGGGCGGCGTGACGCTGTCCTCGCCCGAGGGGCGCGACTACCTGAAGCGCCTGTCGGACATGGGCGTCGGGACGCCGCTGAAGGCCGCCGACCTCGCCGAGCGCGAACGCCGCCGCCTCGCCGACGCGTCCGCCGCCTTCTCGCGGGCCAACGAGGTCGAACTCGACCTCGCCGCGCTTCCGCCCGAGGAGGCGTCCCGCCGCATCGCCCGGGCACGGGCCGAGCTCAAGGACAGCTTGGCCGAGGTCCACCGCGCCGCCCGCGAGCTGGCCGACCGCATCGAGGACGATCTCCGCGCGGACATGAACGCCCGCGCGGACCTGAACCTCGCGTTCGGCGAGGAGGGCTTCGACTTCGACGCGGAGTGGGCGGCGTGAGTGTTGGCGTGTCAGATCATGACGGGCTTTGCAGCAGGGGCGGCGATTTGCCGCCCCCTCTTCTTGGCGCTAGAATCTCGCAGAGTTCGAAACACGGGATCAGGAGGCAGCGATGGAAGACGATGTGACGGAAATCCGGCCCGCCGCCTGGACGCCGACGGTCATCGAAGGGACCGGGCACGGCAAAAGGATCGCCCCCGGCGACGTGGCGGACGTCTCCGCAGCCCTCGCCGACATCGACGCTCTCGTGGCGGACGGAATCCCGGACGATAATGCCCTCGACGACGCGATCGACGCCTACGAGGCGGCCGAGGCGGCGGTCGTGGACGCCCTGGACACGGCCGGCATCCCGCACGGACGGAACGACGCCCCCTCCCTCGCCCGGGCCGAGTTGGAGGCCGAGGCGAAGAGGCGGAACCTGCACGTCGCGACCGAAGACGATCTCCCCGACGTTCGGCAGGCCGAGCCTGAGATCGCCCCGATATGCTCCGCACGTTCCGTGCGAAGCTCGGGGCGATCCCGTCCGCAGCCCTCCGCCGGGTTCACGGAGGCTGTCCTTGAGGCCAAGGCGATGGTCGATGCCGCCGCCCCTCTCGGCGCCGGCGGGGCCCTGTGGGGGCACGTCCCGGCGGACGAGAGGAAGGCCCTCGTGGAGGCCCACGCTGCCCTTCGGGCGTCGGCGAGGTCGGGCGACCCGCAGGCCGTCCGGGACGCGGCGGAGGGATTCCGCGCCGCCGCCGTGGCTGCGGCGGACGCGGCGGACAGGTCGGTGCGGGAACGGCGGGGCAGGGTGGAGTCCGACCGGGCCGAGATCCTCGCCCGCATCGAAGCCGACCGCCGGGCCGACGAGGAGGCAAGGCGCCGCATGACATCCTCAAGCCTGTTCGGGCGTGCGGCGAAGCGGCTGGCCGAGTGGCTGGGCGGCTCGCTGCCGGGGCTGCCCGGAGCCCTCGACACACTCCAGCGGCTCGGGCTGGTCCGCGGCCCCGATCCGTTCGGCGACAAGGGCAAGCTCGCCGCCGCGCCCGACACCAGCCGTCCCGAACTCGTCCGCTCGCTGCGGGCGATCAACGAGCGGTCGATGTCCGTCCGGGCCGCCGAGGACGCGTCGGACGCCCTGCACACGGCGCTCCGGAACGCCCCAGCGGGGCAGGCTTCGTCCAAAAACGCCCGCCGCCCCGAGGCGGTGGTCTCCCGCACGGCGCGGAAGCCTTCCGTCCAGCGGGGCACGGCGTCCGCCGGACGGAAGCCCGCCTCGGTTTCAAAGAAGGGCGACCGCGGGATCTGACCCTTGCCTTGGGCCGATGACCCAGTCGGTGACGTTCCAGGCGCCCGGATTCCTCCGGGCTATTGACGCGAACCTGTCCCCGTGCCAATTTACAGCATCAAGTATGTTGACATGTGGACGGCTTACCCCATCGGCCCAAGCGGATGGCACAGCCTCAAGGTCCAGGAGGGAGCGGACATGAACGTCACCGGGGTTGTGCGTGAGGTTAGCCGGCGCACCGGGCTTTCGCACGAGACGGCGCAGCATTCCGTTGACGCAATGCTTGAGACCATCCTTGCGGCTCTCGAAAAGGGTGACGAGGTCCGCCTCGGGGCCTTCGGACTCTTCCGCGTCGCCGAGAAGGCCCCCCGCGTCGGCCGTCAGATGCTGCGGGACGAGAGCGGCAAGATCGTCGCCGGAGAGGCCCTCCCGATCCCGCGCCGACTCAAGGTCGAGTTCCGTCCGGGCATCGTCTTGCGCGAACGGGCCGAGCGGAAGCTCTCCGACGAGGGGGGCGCGTCCGACGGCGCCGACCTCCAGCCCGCCGCCGAGAACGCCTGAACTCCGGCACATCCCGACGACGAACGGAAGGCGGCACCTGCGTGCCGCCTTTCTGCGTTTGTTCCGCCAAACCACGCCAAACCGCTGAATTTCTGTTGGCATGCGGGTATGAATGCCGCTGATTTTGAGCAACAGGACTTAGCGTCTATCATGATCCGCACCTGAATCGGAATCAAATCACGGAGACGCGGAGATGGAAGGCGAGCACCTGATCAAGAACGAGATGTACCCGAAGCCCATGCATGCGGTGTTGCCGTACGTGCGCCGGCAGTTCGACGCCTTGCCCGAGGCCGGCAAGCGGCTGTTCTTCAACACGCTCGGCACGGGCATGATCCCCCCGCTGGGATACAGGATGACGGACAACATCAAGGTGTTCGAGCAGGGCTACGGGGTCGAACCCGGCGAGGAGGGCAAGCTTCCCCGCATCCTGATCACGTACACGATGTTCAGCGACCGCTCAGGCGTCTCCGAGCCTCCGGGTTCGTTCGTCCGCGCCCTCGTCGAAGTGAACGGCGACATGCTCTCGGAGGCGGGATACCACGTCGAGCCGTGGGAGGCGGGGAGGACGGCGATGTCAGAACCGGAGTTCGCCGCCGAGGTCCTGTCGGCGCTGGCCGACGCAGCCGACGCGAGGCTGGCGAGGGGGTACACGCTCCCCGTCGAAGCCCCGCCCGAGCCGTCGCCCGCCGAGCTGTGGGCCGGGGAGGTGGGCGAGGTCCCCGAAGGCGGGCCTGGCGTGCTCTACCGCGTCGTGTGGCAGCGTCCCGACGGCGACGCCGTCGCCGGGAACCCGCTGTCGGAGGTCGGTTTCGAGTCCGACGCCGAGGGGCTTGAGGGTGTCCACGTCACGACCCTCGCCGGCGCCCGCGAGTGGTTCTCGAAGCTGGTGGAGGACTACGACCGCGAGCCGGCGGCGTGGTTGGTCAGGATCGACCGCCCGGAGGGTTCCGTGCTCGTCGGAGACCCGCAGTTCGCGATCCCGGACGAGCGGATGGCGCTTCCGTCCTGGGTGCTGGTCGCCGAGGCCGGTTCCCTGCGGGGCGAGGTCGAGGCCGACTTCGGCCCGGAGGACCTGATGGAGTCCGCCCCCGACGGCGTGGACATGGACCCGGACGTGGTCGAGGTCCGCAGGCTGCTGGCCGGTCTGAAGGAACCCGGGGAGAGCGAGGCGAGGCTGGGCGAGGCCCTGCGGGAGCTGGAGGCCGTCCGCCGGGCGGAGCCGGCCGAGGAACCCGCCATCGCCCCCGCCGACCCCCGCAGGGCGGTCCGCGTCATCGAGGCGGCCGTCAGGGCAAGCGTCGCCCGTACGCCAAGCCCGCCGGAACGCGAGGCCGCACGCGGGGGCAAGGGAATGGGCATCTGACCCGCCGAAAATCGTGTTTGCATATCAACCCCCACCGATTTGACCGGCAGCGTTCCGTGCGCAAGTATCGACTCAACAGGACAGAGCGGGGGCGTACGCCCCCCCCACAGCGGAACAAGGAGACAGCACATGTCGCAGACCAACACGACCGACACCATCGAGGCGGCCAGAGCCGAACTCCTCGCAGCCCATGAAGCGGCCCGGGAGTCCGTCCGCCGCGCCGCGGAACGCGTGAAGCCGGGCGAGGTCCTCCGCTTCGCCGCGCCGCTGTCGGTCAAGCAGGAGGGGTTCGACCGCGTGCTCGTGCGGGATTTCCTCTACTCGCCCACCCCCGCCAGCGGAGACCGCTTCGCCGCCCTGCTCGACGGCGAGGTCTACGGCAAGCCCGTGGAGCTTCCGGGCTGGCGCGACGGCGACTGCGGCGGCTTCGAGACCTGCGGCCGCTTCAAGTCCGTCGTGCTTTCCGAGAAGCTGGCAGTCGCGCTGCTTACCGACGCCCCGACCCCGGCCGACCACGCCCGGCTGGTGAAAGAGGCGGTGGCAGAGGGCGCCGACCCGACCCTGGCCCTGAAGGCGGTGCTGGCCAGCCCCTTGGGCGATGACCTGGCCCGCTTCCGGGCCGCCCGCGAGTTGACCTCCGCCGGGGCCGACGTCGCCACCGCCAACGCCATCGGGATGTCACTGTCCGCCATCGCGGGCAAGAGGGGCGACGAGGCCGTGTGCGCCGGAATCGTGATGGGCTGCGCCCGGCAGGACGAAAACGGACGCCTGCGCGGCGACGTGAACCTCGCCATCTTGAACGTCGTTCATGCCGGGGTCCATCCCGACCGCCTCGCCATCCCGGGCGGCTCGGAGACCAAACCCGTCCTGCTCGCCGTCGCCGGCATCCGCACCGTCAACCGCAACGACCACGACAACGTCGTCTCGGCGATTTCCAACCTGGTCGAGAACGGAGCCTCCGTCGCCGCCCAGTGGGGCGGTGAGACGGCCCTGCACGCGGCAGTGCGGGCGAGCCGGGGCAGCAACGCCGTCGTCGCCGGCATGCTCGCCCGCCACGGCGCCTTCCCCGCCGAGGCCGTCGCCAAGGCCATGGAAGGGGGGCACTTCTCGAAGGCCGCCGAAGCCTTCCGTTCCGGCGCCGCCGGCAGCACCGCGCTCCACGTCGCGGCATCCGGGGACAAGCGGGCGGCCGTCGCCGAGATCGTGCAGGCGATCAAGGAGCAGCACGGCCCGGAGGCTGCGGCGTTCTTCCTGACGATGCGCGACCGGAACGGCAACACCCCGCTGGCGCTGGCGGCGCACGGGCTGAACGAGGGCGCCGTCCTGGCCCTGCTCGCCAACATGCCGGCGGGGCTGAACCCCGACCAGCTCGGCGTCGGCGGGACGATGCCCGACGACCGCTTCCCCCAGGGGCGCCCGGCGATGACTCCGCTGCACCTGTCGGCCAGCGCCGCCGAACTGACCCTCACCGGACGCACGACCGACGACGCGGCCAAATCGGCGCGTCAGATCGCCGCGATGCTGATCGAGGCCGGATGCGACCCGAAGGCGCTCAACGGCTCCGGAAGGACCCCGTCGGAGACCGCCAGGGAACAGGCGGTCTGGCTCGGCAAGTCCACCCGGCCCGACCGGGCGGCGATCTGCGATGCGGTGTCGGAGGGCATCTCCGCCTGCCTCAAGACGAGCGAGGCGAGGACGGAACGGCGGCCCGGCCTGCTCTCCGGGCTCTCCCAGCCGCAGCCCGCCCCGAGGCAGAACAAGCCGGAGACCAAGCAGGGAGGCGGATTCAAGTTCTAAGCTGTTGCAGAGAAGAGGGGGCGGAATACCGCCCCCTTCTGCTTTAGACATTACTGTTGTTTGTTTGCGGTTTTGCGAAACTTATTTTAGGCTATGAACGAAATGAACGAAAAACACACAAAACGTGTGGACGACCGCAAGGGGCAGAGGAGGAGACGGCATGTGGGAACAGGAGGCTGGGTTCTCGGGGCAGGTTGCGACGTTCACCGTGCCGCAGTCCGTCGGCGTTGCCAGCATGCCTACGGCACGCGGTGCCGCAGGCTCTGCGATAGACGGTGAGAAGGGGATTCCGCTCAACGTCGTCTTTTTCCCGGAGATCCGGGTGCCCAGCGCGGCGTGGCTGGCGAGGCACGCGCCGATGTCGGCTTCGGACTTCCCGAAGTCCGACCGCCTGTCGGAGGGCTTCCGCCGGCGGCTCGATTCCGTGGCCGATGCGGTGAACGAGTTCGAGGCGGAGGGCCGCGTCGATCCCGGGATATTCGCGGTGGCCAGGGAGGTGGCGCTGGACACGGCGGAGGCGTCGGTCGGGGCTGTCCTTGAGCGCGAGGGGTTCGGATACCTGTGGGAAGAGTTCGCGCGGCAGATGCTGGCCGACACCGTCGGACGGGTGCGCTACCGCTTCGAGCAGCCGGGTTGGAGCCAGCCCGCCCCTGAGGGCGAGACCACCGCCGAGCTCGCCGACCGCCTGTCGCATGGGGACTGGCAGTCCGCTGTGAGCGAGGAGATGCTCTCCATCCACCGCCGGGCCGAGGAGGCGGTCTCATCGCTGAAGCGTGCCGCCGCGTCCCGCGACATGGGCTTCATCCCGGCGGCGGCGTCGTGCATGCGTCTTGCCGACGCCCTGCCGGGTGCCGTCGCGGCCCTCGACGACGTGGAGCGAGGCTGCCCGAGCCGCGGGCCGATCGCCGCGGCGGTCGAACGGCTTCGCGAGGTCGCCATCGGGGTCGCGCAGTCCGTGTCCGAGGGCAGGGGCTTCAAGCTGAACGACCGCATCGACAACGCCTTGGACGGACTGCGGGCGGCGATCGACGAGACCGTCGTGCGCACCGTCTTCGAGCGGGTCGGCATCCCCGCGGCGACCGCGTCGCTGGAATCGTCCGTCGGCTTCGGCGGCTTCGCCCGGTCGCGGGGGATCACCTTCGTCCGCACGCCCGACCTGGAGGCAGGGTTGCCCGTGCGGACGGTGGCCGAGACCATTGCCCTGGCCGCCTACGAGGCCACCTGCTGGGGAGGCTCGGCTCACGAGCGGGCCGCCGCCCGGATCGACGCGAAGGCCCCCGGCCTCGGCGGCTGCGTGCACGTCCGCAAGGCCGCCGCCGCGGTGATGGAGGCCATCGTCAGAGCCGTGAACGGCCCCGACGTGCACGGCATCGTCAGGACGGCGGAGACCGGCGCGGTGGCCGGGCACCTGGCGGACGCCGCCCGTGGCCTGTCTTCCCTGCGCTCGGAGGCGGAGAGCCTCCGCATGTCCGTCCGCCGGGGTTTCGCCGCCGTGGACGGCTCGTCGCCCCCGCCGGACTTCCTGGCCGCGGCAACGGCGGCGCCGTCGCCACGCCGGGGGATGCCGAAGCTCTCCGTCGTCCGAGAGGGAGGAGGCGGACCGAAGCTGTGACATACAGTGCGTTGCAAAGCCTCACTGCGGTCTCTGAACCACTGTCCCGAGACGACCTGTCCGCTCACCAGATGGGCCGATTTGACATAGCGTTTCCGTGCAAGCATTGTGTTTGCATGCGGCTACTTAATAGGCTGCAAATTCGGCCAGCAAGGAGAAGGTGATGGCAAACGCGGATGACATCAGGACGGACGGCGACGGCTTCCCGAGCATCAGGGGCATCAAGGACGGCATCGACGGCCTGAAAGCCCTCACTCCCAAGATCGAGGCTATGGCCGAGAGGCTCGACGGGCTGATCGCCGATGCCCAGGATCAGACGGAGAGCATCCACTGGGCACTCGGGAAGCTCGACGGCATGGCCGGCGACCTGTACCGGGCTGCGGCGGCCGGCGAGGCGTGGGACGTGTCCAGGCTGGCCGACATCCTGAAGGACTGCGAGCATCTCTGCCGGGACCTGGAGCCGTCCGCCTGGAGCGTCGCGGGCGAATACACCATGAAGTTCCTGAATCCTGACCGTCCCGGCTTCTCCTTGAACGCAAGCGACGACCCGGTCGCGGGCAAGATGGCGACCGCCCTCGAAGCCTACACGGTCGTCAGCAACCTCAAGGTGCTGCTCGCGGACGGAATTCCGGAAGAGACCGTCACGAAAGCCATCCGCACGCTGGACGAGGCCACCGACTTCGTCACCCTTTGCCTTGAGGCCCGCGCCTGCCTCGACAGGCTGTCCAGCAGCGACGTGCAGGTCCTGCCTATGGACATCGAGGCCGACCTCCACCACGACCTCATGTGCGAGGAAGAAACCCTCCATGGACACAGCCGCCTCTATGGCAGGGAGCAGGGCGATTCCGAGCGCCACGGCATGATGCCGGCGATCGAGGAGTCCGCCGTGCTGCTCGCCCTCGGCCGGCTGGCAACCACCGCCGCGGCCCTTGCCTACGTCGCGCACGTCACCGGGGAAATCCCCACCGAGGTGGGCTTCCTCCCCTCAGAGGACCCCATTTTTCCCGCCCTTCCAGTGGAGTTGGTGGTGCAGGCGATCGAGAAGAGCTTGCCCCGCGCACAGGCCCTGCTGCTCGCCATCGAGGCGAAGCAGGCGATGGATGTGCCGGAGGTACTGCCGCGGATCGCAGAGAAGCTGAATGCTTACGTTGGTGCTCCTGACCCGGTCAATGGGGTCGGCGACCATGATAAAGCCAATGACGCCCCCCTTTCCGTCCACGTTGTCCACTTTGGAGGAACCCGCACCGACTTCTCGCTTATCGAGTATCTCTCAAATATCAAGCCGGAGTTCCATTCCCTCCGGGAGATGTTCGAGGCGGTCGAGGCCCACGTGCCGGTCAGCATCGACAACCTCGCCGAGTTCGCTCGTCCGAACTACCCGACTGTGGACATGGGGCAGGGGAGCGTCTGGTGCGAGGCGGGTGCCCATGTCGGGGACGGATACACGGCGGGCGCCATCGTGCTGGAGGACGGACGATTCTCCGCCAAGCCTTGGCACGAGGCCTGCGGCGTGGCGTTCGAGTCTGCCACCGACCGTGTATCGGATGTGCTGCCGGTCGCTGGTGGCAGTGCCGCGGACATGAGCTTCCGTGATGCGCAGCGAATCTGCTTCAACACCGAGAACCAGAAAATGGTCGCCGTTGTTGAAGGCGGCGACTGCCTCATGGTGCATCGGGGTTCCGGGAACGACTTCCCTGTCTACCGGAAGGAAAGCCTGCGCGACGCTCTGGCCGAGCGCTATGTCGTCGTGCTCGACGCCATGGTCGGTGAGATGCACCGTTCAGTGTCCGCCGGCGAGAGGTGGGACGCTGCCGCCCTGACCGACATCCTCGAAGGATACGAGAAGGTCTGCCGCGAGGTCGGAGCACCCGCCGACGAAAACGCTGGGCAGTATGCCCTCAAGTTCCTCCACCCGAACGGTTCGGACGACCCCGTCGCGGCTCGGATGGTGAGTGCCGTCCATGCTTGCCAGGACCTCCGCAACATCGCCTCCGGAGAAATGGAGTGCAACGCCAACGAAGTTGCCGACGCTCTGAACACCCTGCGTTATGCGGGCCAGAACGATATCCTGACGCTGACCGAGGATCTCCCAGCCCTCGGCGCCGCCGGCCTTGCGTTCTGGAAGACCGTCGATCCCTTCCTCGATGAACGGACGAAGGAGGACTGTCTGGCGTGCGACGAACGCGGGCGATTGGTGCTGGAGGTCGCAGGCTCGTTCCGGGCGCTCGACTTCACCTCCTGCTTGGTGGAGGTCGCCCCCGAGGAGGTTGGGCTCACCCGGGGCGAAATGACGCGCCTTCGCGACGAGATGGATGTCGAGGCGGTCTCCAGCAGCGGGATGGCTCTCGTCGCCGAGCGCGGGAACTCCGGACGGATCGAGGGTTGGACCGTGAAGGACATCCTGGAGATGAAGGCGGAGCTCGCACCCCGCCGCGGCAACGCTGCCGCAAGGTGCATCGCAGAGGCCGTCCGGGAATCCGTCCGTTCCGCCCCCGCTCCCGCCCGCGAGGCCGAAACCGGACGGAGGTCCGGGGGGCTGAAGCTGTAACGCCACCCAGAGGCGGCAAAAGAGAACAAAAGGAGGCTTCGGCCTCCTTTTCCCGTTCTTGGGGGCCGATTTGCGATCCGTCCGCCAGGACGTCACGATTGCCCGGAACGCGCCGAACGGGCGCACACGGGGAGAGGGGACGGGCCATGGCGTACGAAGTGCAGCAGCGGGCGAAGCAATCCAGCGACAGGTTCTCGTGGGCGGGGGAGGCGGGGGTGCAGGAGGCCATCCGCGGGTTCGCGCCCGCCCTCGCCCGTGCCCGGGTCGCCGCCGTCGATCCCGATGGGATCGCTTGGCTGGACGACCCGGCCGATCCCGACCGAGTCCGTCCGGAACGGGTCGAGGACGTGCTCGGCCGGCTGCTCCCGCCGGAGGCGATGCTCGACGCGGACTTCGGGCAGTCCGACCTTGAATTCATGGGGGTCGTGGCCTTCGAGCCGTCCAGCGGGACCGCGCTCTGCTCGTCCGGGGGGACGCTGCGGGCCATGGGCCGCACCGAATGCCTTCTGGAATCATTCGCCGACCGCATCCGCGGGGCGGAGACCGTGCGGGACATGAACGAGTTCCTGGGCGTGTATCTCCGCCACGGCGGCAGGATGTCCGACGTCGGCGAAGCCGTGCGGAAGGTGAGGGCGGAGGCGATGGAGCGGGCCGTGGGTGCGCTGCACTTCGCCCTCGACGCCTGCGGCATGACCTCAGCGCTGAACGACCTCAGAACCACGCTCACGGAGTGCGGCCGCCACTTCTTCGACGTGAGGCCGCACCTGCCGTTCGACCCGCCGCAGTGCTACGACGCGGAGGACCTCCGCAGCCTCGGCGTCGTGGCTGCCTGGCCGGACGGCAGCGCCGTCAAGGAGGTCCGCAACGGCTACCGCCAGACCACCGTCGAGGCCGAGCTCGGGCCGAGGCAGCGGAAGTCCGTCCTCGCCTTCGGCGATCTGCCGCAGCGGAGCGTGACGAGCACGGAGCACGCGAGCCAGCAGACGCGGAAGGCCGGCGGGCCGAAGCTCTGACCCGGAACGACGTGACGTCCAACACAAAGGCACGAGCAGATGACCGACAGCGAAACCCCGCTGACTACTCCCGTCGAAGCCCTCGTGGTCTTCAGCCTCCAGCGCTCGGTCCTCGCCCGGCTCCGCAGGTATGTCAAAGACGACAGCCTGCCGAGGCTGGCCAAGGTTGTCGGAGGGCTCGGCCGGCACGGACGGTTCACCTTGAAGATCGGGCCGAACGATTGCCCGATGCCCGCAATGCAGGTCCTGGCGGACGGAGGCCGTCTCGCTGTCGAGGTCACCTACGGCGGACTCGCCGTCCAGACGGACTGCGGGCCGACCTCCGTGGACAACCTGTTCACCGACGGACGCGGCCCCGTCCCGGCGGGCAAGGTCGCTTTCGGCGTTGCCTGCGACTCCTTCGCCGCGTCCGTCGGGTTCGCCAGGGCGTTCAGAACGCTCCGCCGGGCGGGCTTCTCAATCGACGAGGCGTCCGCCGCCCGGGCGGCCCTGTGGAGTCCCTCATCGGGCGAGTTAACCGCGACCGTCGCCGCCAAGGGGGACGTCCGGGTGATCGTCTCCGTCCGCCGCGAGGGGACGCACGGCTGGAAGCTCTACGTCGGTGCGGTCTCGCCTCGCCGGCCGCTCGTCTGCCCGGCGGGCAGGCCGCACACTCTGCGCGGGCTGAACCAGGAAGCCCTGGAGTTGGCCTTCGCCACGGCGGCCGAGATGTCCGAGACCCCGTCCGGGTGACTTCCGTCCGCGGCGGGCCGGAAAGCCCCCTCTGGACGCATCTTCCGACTGTCTCGGGGCACCCCGCCCCTCCGAATGCTCTGCATGGGCTTCCTAAAGCCTCCTGCGGCGTGTCGGAGGGCTGCCGCCGCCGATCTCCTCCTTCATCCCGGGTGGGGTGTGTCGGCAGGCCCGTCGCCCCGGCGTGCGGACGACCGCTTCCCGTCCGCACGCCCCGTCCCGACCATTTTCCGTCCGTCCCGTCCGTCCGCCTTCAGCTCCGCCCCGGGATGAAAGAGGATTCCACCGGGCTCTGCCCCTTTCCGCTTCCGTTGCGGGAATCCCTTTTCCCGACCGAACGAACCTCCCCATCCGCCCCGCCCGTCCGAAACCAAGACGTTCGGTGAAACCAACGCGCGTGCGCGTACGTGCGGGTAACTAAAAGATAATATAATGATAAGGCGGAAACGGAATAACCTCCGCCACCGCCCCGTCTTCGTTGCGGCAGTAGGGGCCGTCGCCACCGTCCAGATTGAGGGGCGTTAGCGGTTTTCGATGTTTATTCAGCGATTTTCGATGTTTTACGCCCGCCCCGCGCTCTGTAATTGACATGTCAACACCCATGGCGCTACGGTGAAGACAATGATCAAAAGGGGAGCGCATCGCATGGCACAGCCTGATAGGCAGCGCCTGACTGGCATGGGCGAAGGAGCGGTCGGCATCAGGACGAGGGCGGCGGGCCCCGGCAGAGGGCGGAAGCGCCCGGACTACGCCACGGGCACCGCCCGGCAGGACGTCGCGATCGGGAAGCTGGACATCTTCACCGTGCGGGCCAAGGGAGGGAAGGACGCGCCGAAGAAGGTGGGCGGACTGACCCGCACCGTGCGCTACGAGACTGAGTGGCTGCCTGTCCCCGAAGACGAAGGCCCTCCGCGCGAGATCCAGGTCTACTACCCGCCAGGGGTCGGCGACATGCCCAGCAGGCTCTGCCCGCAGGGCTGTGCCATCCACCAGTCCGTCCTCCTCGGCGCCCTCTCGCTCGCCGGGGTGCTGAAGCGGGAGTTCTACGAGGCCGAGCCGGAGACCGGCATCGTCGTCGAGGACCGCACGCTGGTCTCCGGGGCGACCTACCGCCGCGTCAGGATCAGGACGACCACCGCCGCCCTCCTGAAGGCGTCCGGCCTGTCGGTCGGCGGGCCGATGTTCAAGGTGCTGCCGGAGGTGCTGAAGGGGCTTTGGCAGATCAGCTACGCGTACCGCCACCAGGTCGGCAACCGCTTCGTCGAGTACCGCGGCGAGCCCCTGATCACCTACGAGCTGGTGGGCGACACGGGAGAGCTCGACATCACATTGGCCGAGCGGTTCGCCCGCATCTTCTTCGTCGGGCACCACGAGGGGCGCTGGCCCAGGCACCTGTGCATCGACCTCGGCGAACGCAACGCGCTGTCCGGCGAGATCGCGAAGCTGCTGCACAACTGGCTGTCCTGCAACGTCTGGACCGGCAGAACGGCGACGTTCTGGCCTGACACCCTCGCCGGGCACGTCTACCCCGCCGGCACGGTGATCAACAGCCCGAAGCGGTTCGCCGTGAGGGGCGCTCTCGACAAGCTCGGCCGGCTGCCCGGCTGGAGAGTGCAGCATCTCCCCGACGGGAAAGTGTCCGTCACCAGAGGCGGCTCAATTAGTGTTTGCATGCAGCAAGTTTGACGGCTGTCGGAGTGCGCGGCATGATGGGCGGCGCCGGTCCGCACGCGGTCGGCTCAACCGATCAAGCGAGGAGGCAGGGAATGGGAACGATGGACACCGTTGACGAGGCCGATTTCGGGCGGAGGCGGGCCGCCGCGGAGGCACTCTTCTCCGCTGGCGCCACGCTCTACAAGGCGGGCTTTCCGAACACGGCTGAGGTTGCCGCGACCGTCGCCGAGGCGGTCGCGGGGGGAGCCAGGAGGCTTTCCCGCGAAGGGCTGTCCGCAACCGCTTGCGTGTGCGCGGTGCTCCTGAAGCGGTCGGCAGACGCGGGGGAGGGGGCGACAGGAACGCTCCGCCGGGCCGCCGCGTCGGTTCTCGGGGCGGTGTCGCGCTTCGAGGGGGGAGCCTCCCGCAGCCTCGCGGCTTCGACGCGAGCCGGGCTGGTCGAGCGGATCGACGGCTGGCTTGCCGAGACGCAGGGGCGCCGGCCGACCACAGCCCGCGGCGAAGAGGGCCGCAGGGCGGCCATGGACTTCGGCAGCGGCCCCGTTCCGTCCGCCGGCGAACTCGGGCATCCCGGTGGGATCGCCCTCGCGGACGAGGTCGTCCCCGCGCGGCTCCGCTTCGCCGAGGCGAGGGACGACCACTCGGCGGGCCTTCGCAGCCGTCTGTCCGCAGGCGACGCGGGCCGGGAATCCGCCCGTCCCCGCGGGCGGTTCTGCGAGACGTTCCTGGTCGGACTCGTCGATGCCGGGTTCGTCATCCGTTCCGGCATCGACCCCCAGACCGTCTCCCGCCGCATCGGCGACGGGCTTTCCGGGGTAAGGGACTGGGCGCCTTGGCCGGTGGCCAGCGTCGAGGGTCCGTCTGGCGCCCTGGCGGCGGTCGGGCTGATCGACACCGGGCGCGGGATGGCGGTCTACGTCGCCGACAGCGGGAGCGACGGCGGCAAGCCCAGGACCTTCCCGTTCTCGACCCCGCAGGAGGCAATGTCCGCCATGCGCGACGCGGCGGGCCATGCGGCGGCTGCGGCCCGCTCGGTGTCCGCCCGGAAGGGCGGGGGCATGCAGGCGCTCGGCAAGGCCCTGGACGTCTCCGTCACCCGCCAGCCCCAGCCGACGCGGTCAACGAAGTCGCCCGGGAACTCGCTGTTCTGATCACCGCATCCCCCGCAGGATAAGGCGCCGCAGCGGGGGAGAGGGAAGGCGTCTTCGACGCCATCGTAGAGGCGTCTTCGACGCCAGCCCGGGAAAGGGGCACGTCCGTCCTCCGAGACACTCCGCCGATGGAATCCATCGATGGAGGAGCGGCAGTGCAGACGGTGCGTCCCGAGGGCCTTGAATACCTCGACAAGCATTTTGTGCCTCTCAAGGGCAAGGTTAAGTGGGATGCGGAGGCGACCGGGATCGCCCCGCTGACCATGTTCGAGGGCTTCGCGGGCGTGGGTGCCCCCTACCTCGCCAGCGCCGGGCTTCCGATCGAGACGGTGGCGATCTCGGAGCACTCCGGCTACGCGCCGACGCAGTGCCAGGTCTGGAAGACCTGGACGGACGTCCCGAACCTCGACGACATCACCGCCCCCGACCTCGCCGGCCGTTACGGGGTTCTGCTGAACGGGCGCGATCCTCATATCATGATCGGCGGCAGCCCGTGCCAACCCTTCTCGTTCGCCGGGAACCGCCAGGGGTTGCGGGATATCCGTGGCAACCTGGCCCTGCGGTACTGCGAACTCATCGACGAGGTGAACCCCGAGATCAGCGGTTGGGAGAACGTCTTCGGCGTACTCAACGACCCGACCAACGCCTTCGGCCATCTCATCGGCCACCTCTCCGGCTTCCGCCGCCCCCGGACGGACTGGTCGCCCCTGCGGGCCGATCCCCGTTTCGCCCGGGTCTTTGAGGAGTCCCCCGACGTGGCGGGGATGCTCGACGACCATCCCGGCCTGTGCTCCCTGCTGCTCGACGACGAGGCGTTCCGCGTCGCCGTGACCGAGCCGTCGGAGAAGGTCAAGGACCTCCGCCGGAGCTTCCCGAAGGCGATCTCGAAGGAGCACGGCGCCGCCCTGGCGAAGCCCCTCGGCAAGGCGGTCCTGGACGGCGACCGCGAGGCGTTCCTGTCCGCGCTCGCCGCCGCCCCCTCGGCCGCTGCGGAGGTGCTGGTGGCCTTCTCGCCGTTCGCCGTCGCCCCGCACGAGATCCTGCCGCCCGACGCCTACTGCACGATGACGAAAGGCACGCTGAAGCGGCGCTGGCCGAACGCCGGGGTGGTGGCTGGACCGTCCCGCGTCGTCGCATGGCGGGTCATCGACGCGCAGCACTACGGCGTGGCCCAGCGCCGCCGCCGCATCTTCGCCGTGGCGACGAAGGTCGGCAACGGCCTCGACCCGACCGCCATCCTGTTCGACTGGCCCGAGCGGCCGCCCCGGAAGGCGGGCGGCAAGGGCAAGGTGAAGGTCCCCGACATCCACATCAAGGGCGCCACGGGCGACGTGATGGTTTGGCTGCCCGACCCGAAGACCAAGCGCTTCGGCACGGATTGCGAGCCGCACTGGGGCGAGGGTCCGCTCAACCCCGGCCGCAAGGCGAAACTCTCCGACCCCGGCTGCCTGCTGCGGACCTTCGTGCCGGAATCCTATGATCTGTCGGCATTGGCCTGCCTCGGCATCCTGTACCGCGCCGACCGCCGGGACAAGGCCATCCCCGTCCGCCTGGAAGCCGGCCTCGACGAGTACGTCTGCGGCGGCCTCGACCTCGTCGCCGGGCACGTCGAGGCCGAACTGGCGGACTGCCGCGCGGCCCTGCTGGCGATCGAGGAGCTCGACGCCGCGCTCAAGGGTGCGACCCGGCTGGGCGCGGCGGATTTCGCTCGGAAGCTGGAGAGCCTGACCACCTTGGTAGCCCGCAACGACGCGCTGGCCGCCATCCGCACCGGCGGGGCCAAAGGCTCGGCCGAGGATGCCGACGACACCGACACCGCCACCGCCACCGACACCGACACCGACACCGACACCGACGACGAGGAGATCTGAAGATGGCAAAGAAGACCAGGGCCGACGTCCGCCCCGACATCATCGGCATGCTCACGAAAGCCGCCGCGCTGGCGAAGCCCGCCGCCTCCGGCGACGCGGACTCTGCCAAGGCCCTGAAGGCCGTCCTGGACGCGGTGGAGGGCCAGCTCGCCCGCCTCCGCGCCGATGCGGAGAAGGCCGTCGCCGAGGCCGAGGGGCGGAAGTCCGTCCTGACCGCCGCCATGCGGCGCTACCTTGCGGGCGCCTACGACTTCGGCGCCGACGACGTGCCGGTGTTCGGCGTGATCGGAGACGCGACGCCGAAGACCTACGACGACGGCATGGGCACGCTCCGCGCCCAGCAGGGCGGGGAGGGCAACGTCGCGGCCTACCTTCTGCCGCAGCCGGCCGGCGCCTTCCGCGAGGCTGGGTTCGGCCGCTGGGCCGGCACCGATGTCGGCGAGACGCTGCGGGCGTCCGGCGGCAGCTTCGGCGGCGGCTCCGAAACCGTGGTGGCCGCCACGCCCGGCGCGTACGTCGAGAACTCCCGCTCCGAGGTGCGCGAGGTCGAGGGCGGCGTCGCCGCGTGCCTGACCGGCCCCGCCGGCAAGAACTTCAATATCATCGCGGGCGCCTTCATGGGCGGGCAGGGGGCAAAGGCGGGCTCCGTGGCCTACTCCGAGACCGTGTCCCCGACCCTGAAGTCGTCCCCGTCTGGCTCGAACCAGATTCCCAGCCTCGTCGAGCAGTCCCTGCCCGTGGGGCCGTGCCATGCCCGCCAGGCAGAGCCTATCAGGCTGTGCCACCCGACCACCGCCGGGACGCTGCTGGCCTCCGGCGCGGGGATGTCGCGCCCCGCCGGCTGCGCGTCGGAGACCGACCTTGTGGTCGCGCACCCGGTGTTGGCATGCGGTGACGACTTCTACTGCAACAAGGTTTCCGTTGCCGAAATGGATTATGCCCAGCTCAAGGCTGCCGTGAAGGCGGAGGCCGGTCGCCGCCAGCGCCGCCACCGCGTGCGCCGCCTGACCCCGATCGAGACCGCTCGGCTTCAGGGCATGCCGGACTGGTGGCACGCCGTCCCGGCCCCCGAGGGCAAGCGCCCGAAGGCCATGTCCCCCAGCGAGGTGGCCGCCCGCCGCCGCATGTACGCCGAGATCGGCCTCGACTTCACGGAGTCCGAGATCGCCGCCTTCGCGAGCGACGGCGACGCCTACAAGGGCCACGGGAATTCGATGGCGGTCCCTGTGATGCGCTTCATTTTCACGAAAACGGTCGATCACGTGCGTGAGCGCCGCCCGGACTTCTTCGTCCCGCAGACCGCCACCGCCCGGCCTTCGTCCCGTCACGAGGCGGCGAACGAAGCGACGGCAGTGTCCGCATAACAGCACGTCAAACGCTGCAATCCTGTTCAGGGGGCCGATTTGACCGCCGACTCTTGAGAGACTACCGTTGCCCTATCTGCTTCCCAGCGCTACCGTAGCCTACATGCCAACACTTGATGTGGCTGCGGCGGCGCCGGGGCAGGCACGGGACAGGAAGGAGAACGCGATGGCGGGGCTTGGCAGGCTGAATTCGACGAGAGACGACTGGGACGGCAATTCGTCCCGGTCGCCGCAGCACAAAGACAGAACGACGGACATGAGCGACGCCGACTTCCTCGGCGACTGGTTTGCCGACGTCGTGCGGCACCTCGGCGGCTTCTCTGAATACAACGCCGCGAGCCCGGCGGATGTCCGCGCCGCGTTCAAGGAAGTGGTTCGCGAGAGCGGCGATCTCTGCGCCCTCGTTATGGGGATGGTTGGTGAGGGACGGCGTGCGTCGAAAACCTTCTCGAAGGACGGAGTCCGTCCGTACGACGACGAGAGCCTGTTCCACCCCCGCTACATCCGTGCCGCCGACTTGAACGGGCTGATCGCCCGGTTCCAGGAGGTCGGCCCGCACGAGCTGACCGTCCGAGCCGACCTCAAGCCAGACGCTTTCCGGCGGGTGCTCGTCGCGGCGCAGGACAAGACGCGGCTCGACGGCAAGCGCGACGCGGTCAATCGCCGTTACAAGGACAAGGGGGACAGCGACGACGGTTCCGCGCGGGTGCCGGACCTGGAGCCGTCGGAGGATCGGCGTTGGGTGATGGTTGATCTGGACGGGCTGCATATCCAGACGCTCGCCTCGGCGGCCCGGAAGCTCGGCCTCGACATCCACCCTGTCGCGGCCCGTCTCTCTGCCGCGGGGGATCAACCCGACGACATGTTCGACGCGATCGTCCGGCAGGCCCTCATCGACAACACCGACGGTTTTGCCGACTGGGCCGTCCGCACGGCGATCCGCGTGATCTTGCCCAAGGAATTCCACGCGGCCCGTTGCGGCGCGGAGTGGTCGTCATCGGCGTTCCAGCCGTCGAAGCCCCCCGGCGAACTGCGCCTGCACGTCTTCTTCGAGTCCGACGTGGGCTTCGACGACGTGCAGATGCGGGAGGTCTTCAAGGCCGCGAAGGTGCGCATCGAGGAAGAGCTCGGCATCCCCGGCGCCGTCCTCGACGACCGCCTGCTGATCAGCAACCAGGTCCACTACATCTCTCCCCCCGTCTACCTCGACGGCACCGATCCGCTGCGCGGCAAGCCACGTGCGTGGATCGTCGAGGGCACGGAGGCCAAGGTGCCGGTCTCCAAGATGGACCTTGCGGTCGTCGCGGAGCGGGCAAGGGCGATCGTCTCGCGGTTCGATGCCTCGAAGATGGCTGGGGTGAGCGCCAGCGGGCACTTCGACGCGTTCCGCCAGCTCCTGGAGCGGCTCGCCGCCTCGACCGACCGGACGGACGCCGCCGCTCGCCGCGGGCTGGCGCTCATGGCTGGCGGACGGACTCCCGAGCAGATCGTGACGGACGCCCGGAAGGCCGCCGACGAGATCGGGGCGAACGGGGCCGACACGAGTTGGCGATTCCGGGGCGATCCGCTGGCCGAGTTCCTCGGCAGGCTCGGCACGCTCGGACGCGGCGAGACGGGGCAGGGGTTCCAGGGGGTGATTCCCGGCGCGGTGCAGAAGCTGGCCAACCGCCTTGGGGCGGTGGCGCCGGAGGGCGGGGAGGTCGCGTTCGTCGCCTGGATGACGCTCGCGGCCACGCGCTGGGCGGCCGAGGAGGCCCCGCACTTCCGTCCGCAAGGCGTTGACGACTACCAGTTCCACCGCCTGGTCCAGGGGACCCGCTCGGCCGACCGCAAATACGACGCGGAGTACGTCAACGACATCGTCGTCCGCACCTTCCCCAGGAAGGTCGTCCGCAGCCCCGAGCTGACGCTCGTGAAGGACCGCGAGGCCAGCCCGTTCAAATACGTGCTGCGCGAGCACTCCGCCCACCGGCAGCAGTCCGTGCTGACCGACTTCGTCGCCCGCGACGTCAACCACGTCCGCAACGGCATCTATTCGCTGAAAACCAAGGGGGTCGAGGCCGTGGTGCTCAGCGACGGGCGGGGCCGACCCGCCATCCTGCTCGCCAAGGCGGCGGGCGGGCAGCCGCTGATCGCCTTCCCCGGCGCCGCCAAGCTGGGGGACATGTACGGGGCCGGGCGCGAGGCCGTCCGCGCCGAGCTGTCGAAGGTGCTGGCCGACCTCGCCGAGACGTGCCGGGCAACGATGACCTCGGTGGACGGCGGCTTCGACGTGCCGGGTGTCGAAGGTCTCCGCCTCAGCTTCGGCAAGGGCGGCCTCGACACGATCACGTTTGCCGGCCGCTCGTTCGCCCTGCGCTCCGCCCAGCCCGCCGTCGAGGCGTCGGTTCCGTCCGCCCAGGCGGAGCAGGAGGTCGCCCCCCGCGCGGACGCCGCTGCCCGCATCTTCGACCCCTTCGCCGACTTCGCACCCCGGCCCGCCGCAGCGGCGGACAGGGGAAATCAGAACGCCGCGCAGGCCGAAACGTCGGCGCCGGAGATTCCCGAGTTCGACCCGTTCGACTGCGGCCCATTCATGTCCGTCCGTAGGGATTCGAAGAACCCGGAGCGGGATTCGCAGAACCTCACGGATGCCGGGGTTCCGCCACGGGACCGCGGGCAGGGCCAGCGGGACATCGACGACGACCCCTTCGACTTCCCGCCGCCCCGCCGAGGGGGTGCGCTCAGGGCGATCGCGGAAGCCGTGGCCGACGGTGCCGCAAGACCCGCAAGGGATTGCTCCGCCGGGCGCGGAGGCGGCGTATCCCTCGTTTAGGGGGCACCGCGCCATAGGCGTTGCCAAATCTATAACGTTGCGCCTATACTGTCTGCATGACAACACGTAGATGGCAGTTGTGCAGAAAGGCGGCGCCACATGGCACTATACGACACCGTGTCTGGCGAAGGGGGAGGGACGCGCTCCCTCACCCGCGTCGAGCGGTTCTTCCCCGATGACGAGATCATCGTCAGCAAGACCGACCCCAAGGGTCGCCTCGTCTACGTCAACGACATCTTCCTGTCCGTGTCCGGCTACACGGAGCGTGAGCTCATCGGGCAGCCGCACAGCGTCATCCGCCATCCGGAGATGCCCCGCTGCGTGTTCCGGCTGATGTGGGAGCGGATCGGCTCCGGCCAGGAGATCTTCGCCTACGTGAACAACAGGGCGAAGAACGGCGACCACTACTGGGTGTTTGCCCACGTCACCCCGAGCTATGAGGGGCCGGGGAGGCTGGTCGGATACCATTCCAACCGCCGTGTCCCCCGCCGCGAGGCCATCGAGAAGATCAAGCCGATCTACGGCGCCCTCCTTTCCGAGGAAAACCGCCACGCGGACCGCAAGGCCGGGCTCGACGCCTCCTGCCGCCTGCTGAACGACCACCTCGTCTCGCTGGGGAAGAGCTATGACCAGTTCGTCCATGAACTCTAACCCCCTCGCCGGGGTTCGCCGCGCCCTGCTCGCCACCGCGGCCGTCGGGGTCGTCGCGGGCATCGCCTCCGCCGTCTGCGGAAACTGGGGGGAGGCCGTCGCCTTGGCCGGAACCGCCGCGCTGTCCGGCTGGGGGCTGCGGCGCGTGCGCGGGGCCGAGGGCAGCGTCAGGAAGGCCATGGCGGCGTGCCAGTCCGCCTCGCGCGGACAGCTCGGCGTGCGGGTGCTCGACATTGAGGGCGAGCCGGAGGGCATGCGGCAGATGCTGCGCGACCTGAACCGCTTCCTCGACCTGACCGAGGCGTTCGCCCGCGAGGCCGACGCGGCGATGCAGCACGCGAACGACCGCCGCTACTACCGCAAGATCGTGACCACCGGCCTGCGCGGGGACTTCCTGCGGCACGCAGCGGTGTTCAACGATGCCTTCGACCGGATGAAGGCGAGGGACGACGAGGCCCTCGCCTTCGCCGAGACGGAGGTCAGGAGCCTCGCCCGGGCGGTTCGAGAGGCTACGGGGGCGCTGAACGCCTCCGCCGCTCTGCTGCGGGAGAACGCCGGAACGTCGGTCGATGAGGCGATAGCCGCCGCCGCCGCCTCGGCCCAGACCTCGGCCAACGTGCAGGCGGTGGCGGCCGCCGCCGAGGAGCTGGCCGCGTCCTTCGGCGAGGTGCGGGGGCAGGCCGTTCGTGCCAGCGCCGTGTCGTCGGAGGCGGCCGCCGCCGCGAGGCGGACGGACGACACGGTGCGCGAGCTGGGCGAGACCGCCGAGCGGATCGGAGCCGTCGTCAAGCTGATCTCCGACATCGCGTCCCAGACCAACCTGCTCGCCCTCAACGCCACGATCGAGGCGGCGAGGGCGGGGGAGGCGGGCAAGGGATTCGCCGTGGTCGCCGGCGAGGTGAAGCAGCTCGCCAACCAGACCGCCCGGGCGACCGACGAGATCGTGGAGCAGATCGCCCGCATGAAGTCGGTGGCCGAAGGGGCGGCCAGGGCCATCTCCGGAATCGGCGGCACCGTCGGCAGCATCGAGCAGACTTCGGCCGCGGTGGCGGCGGCGGTGGATCAGCAGAGCGCCGTCACCCTCGACATCAGCCGCAACGTCAACGAGGCGGCGGTCGGCACCGGCGGCGTGTCCGCCGCCGTCGTGTCGGTGCGCACGACCGCGGAGCGCACGCGGGCCGAGTCCGAGGAGATCGCCCGCTCCGCCGTCCGCCTGGCCGACCAGGCGGACGACCTCCAGCGCAAGGTGGACGCCTTCATCGGGAAGATGATGGCGTGAGCGGCGCCCGCCTGATGTCCGACGGAGGCCCTGCCGCCGCCCACCGCACGCGGCAGGGCCTCCGAAGGGGGAATGACGTCCTCGCATAAGAATACTTATGGAAATACTCAACCCTAAGTTGTTGTTTTGCAAGACTTTGCTGCGGCACACGCCATTGAGCCGGTCAGCCAAATGGCGGTTCACGGCCTCGCTCGTGATCGTTGTCGGCTACAAACTTCGCTGCTTGCGCGGGCGACAGTCGGTTGACACCGAAGAGCGAGAACACCTTGGCCAATGCCTCGATCAGGAAGGCTTCCTGGGACTGGGGGTTGGACCAGTCTCGCCCCTTCTGCTCGTGCTTAGTCGCCGACCGCCTCGCCGGGGGCCGGTCCGCCATCGCCCAGCCTCCGGGGAAGCGGACTCCGTCGAAGCCGGTAAATCCAACTTCAACACGGCGGGCAGCGTAAGCGCCGTAATGGTCAAGGACCCAGTTAATGCGGCGGAGAGCTGAGGACCAGCCCTTGAAGACGTCGGCCAAATCGACCGAACGCCGGTCAGCCCCGGTTTGCTGCCACACGCAGGAACCGTTCAGGACCCAGAACTCTCCCGTGTCTTCGAAGTACATGGCGACGTCTTTGCTCTCGCGGACCTCACTCCGTCCGGAGGAAATCCAGTAGCGAACGTAGCCCTCCTTAGTGGCTCCGAAATCTCCGCTGTCGTAGCGGGTATGCGCGTCTGGAGCGATGTTCGAGCCAAGGCCGCCGATGCTGGCCACATCGGGCGGGTTTGACTTCCATCCGCTCGGGATGACGCGCAAGTATGCACGTGGACCAGCCGGTATCGACACCGCCGTCCAGTGGTTGTTGCCGAAGGAATCCTGGTGGGCGAAACCGGCCTCCGCGCCAGCCCACAAGGAAGGCTCGTCAGCCTTCGCCTCAACACCCGTGATCGGCTTTTCCGCTGCGGCCTCTTCCAGGTAGTGTACGAGGTTGGTGCGGATCGCCGACGTCAATTCGGACACTAACCGCTTTTTCACGCTCGCCCTCGTCTTGCCGTCGTCGCTTTCGGCGAGCTCATAGGTCAGCGTGCGGCGGCCGCGGATATCGAACGGCAGATCAGATATCTTCCAACCCTCGGCGGTGTTGAGAATGTAGATCTGACGCGTCCAGCCCGGGCTGTTCAGCGACCAGCCTAACTCGACGAGGACGTTCGGGTTCGGCAGCGCCTTGCCATCCGCCGTCTGTGCCACAGGCGTGACGTCGGCCACGAAGACCGCGCTTTCCGCGATCTTCTTCATCAGCACCGGCACGATCTCGGCGGCTCCCGGCACCCCCTTGGTGTCGTGATCAAGCGCCGGTCGATCGGCGTCGTCGAGCTCGAAATCACCTTCCAAGGCCGCGACAGCCTCCTCCAGGGCAGACTTGATGAAGTGGCGGTTGGCCTTCCCCGGCGAGTCGTCTTGCCAGGACCAGAAAACCTTCATGATGTGCGAGCCTTTTGCTGCTGTCCTGATACCGGCCGATCCCCCGGAACGGCAGTTCCAGTGCCACTCCAAGCAATGCAACCCTATCGTGCCGACGACCGCTCAACAACATCCGCCGTCAATGTGATCGTATTTCTCACTTACTTGACATTATTGTCATTTCGTATTATGGATTTGGGCATAAGACGGAATTCAAGGAGGACGTGCGATGCCGCAAGCGAGAGCCATCAACCATCGACCGCCGCGGAATGTGGCGAGGGCATACCGGAATCTGGTCGATCCCGCGAAGAAGCGTGTCAGCGTCAGGACGGTCGCGTCCTGGATGTCCTGCATGCGCTCGATCCTCGAAAGCGTCAGCGCGGCGAGGTCCGGCGGCGATCCGGCCAGGGCGGCGACCCTGGAGGCGTCCGCCGCGCTATGGGACGTCTGGCTGGAAGAGACCTTCGACGCCGTGCCGGACGCCATCGCAAGGATGGAGCTGCTGGCGGCGATCGACGACGGAAGGGCATGCCCGCTCCCCGCCTTCCCCGGCGGTCCGCTCGTCTTCGCGGAAGGAGGGCTTCCCGTCGGACTCGAAGCCTGGCTGCGGGCCTGGCGGCGTGCGTTCAGCTTGGTCCGGGAATAGCCGGGGCGAATGACGCCTGCCCAGGAGCGGGGACGCGCCGTTCGGCGCCAGCATGAGATCGCTCCTCTTGCTTGACATTATTCATAGATTGTGTTATACAATGAGCAAGGGCTGGGAGAGGGATCGGTGGCACGGCATAGCACATAGGTGTTGACATGCCATACGTCACTCCGGCGAGTCGGACGGACGAGGAGGCGTGGATGAGGCAGGCGCACGGAGGCGGACAGCTTGCGATATTCGTCGGCGACTGCCGGGACGCCCTTCGCATGCTTCCCGACCGCTGCATCGACTGCATGGCACAGCCTGGTAGGCTCTGCCTGGCAGGCATCGTGACCTCGCCCCCGTATTTCGGCCTGCGCCGGTACGGCGACGCGGAGGGCGAGATCGGTCGCGAGACGACCCCCGCCGAGTTCGTGGCGGCCCTGCTGGAGGTCTTCGCCGAGGCCCGCCGAGTGCTGAAGGACACGGGGACGGTCTTCGTGAACATCGGCGACGGCTACGCCAACGACGCCTCGGCGGGAATACCGCGGAAGTCGCTCATGCTCGTGCCGGAGCGTTTCGCCGTTGCGATGGTGGACGCCGGGTGGCACCTGCGGAACAAGGTCGTCTGGGAGAAGACCAACCCGCTGCCCGAGCCCGTCACCGACCGGATCGCAGAGCCTGCGGCACCGCGTGCCGTTGTCATGTCGCGGGCCTGGGAGCCGGTCTACCTGTTCACGAAGCGGCCAAGCGGCTACTGCTCGAACGCCGATGCGATCCGCGAGCCGTACAGCCCCGACTATCTCGCCCGTTGGCGGTCGAAGCGGGGCAACCGCAACGCCTGGAAGCTGTCCGAGGCCCACAAGGGCGGCATGGCACAGCCCTGCGGGCAGCGCCTGCGGGGCATGATGGCGACCCGCTTCGCCAACCCGCCCCACCCGTTGGGCCGCAACGCCCGTGACGTCTGGACCCTGGCCGTGTCGAACGCGAAGGGCATCAAGCACCCCGCGCTGATGCCAGTCAGGTACTGCCTGCCAGGCTGTGCCATGCCCCTGTCGCTGGCCGAACGCTGCCTGCTGGCCGGCTGCCCGGTCGGCGGCAACGTGCTCGACCCGTTCGCCGGCGGAATGCCTGCCAGGCAGAGCCTATCATCGGGTGAGACCCGAAGCCCGTTCGGGTCAGGCTGTGCCATGACGACCCTGCTCGCCACCGCGTCGAACGGACGGAACGCCGTCGGCGTCGAACTCGACATCGGCCACGCCGCCGAGGGGGCGGACAGGCTCGCCAAAGCGGGCTTCCCGGTCGGCTGGCGGCTCGATGCCAGGGAGGGGCGCCGCGCTTTGATGGCCTGACAACTGTTTGCATGCCGCAACTGCAACGCCTGTGAAGCTGAATGCGGAGGACGGAATAGGGATGACACACACACAAGCCCGGGCGGAGAGGGATTCACCACCGTCCGGCGAGAACGAGGAGAACACGATGACGAGAACCAGCCGGGCGGGATTTGCCGCCCTCATCGCAGCCCCTGCGGCCGCGGCCTGCCTCATCGCCGCGGCGGCCCCCGCCAAGGCGGACTGCTTCCCCTACGCCGACTTCGTCGCCTCGGCGGAATCCACCCCGCCGTCCGCCCTCCCTTCCACCGGCTGCCGGACGGACGGAATCGGCGCCCCCCTCAACCTCCTCCCGCCGGACCCGGGCAAGGCCGGCAGGATCGTGGCGGTGCCGCTCCCCTCCCCTGCGGAGGCCGGGCCGGAGCAGTCCGTCCGCGACCCGAGCTTCGACCTGCCCGCGATCTACTGACCATCAGGATACCAGCCGCCATGACCGAGACCTTCAGCCTCCTCACCGAACGCCTCCGCCGCGCCGCCGCGGACACCTCCGCCTCCGAGCTGGCCGATCGGTTGGCCGACCTGCTGGACGAGGGCATTCCTGGATTGATCCCCTACATTCAGTCCAGCGAGCACCTTCACGAGCTCTGCGGCAGCGACGACGACGTCGCCCGCGCCGCCCGCGATCTGCTCGACGCCCTCGCCTCGGAAGACGCCATCATCGACCTGGTCACCGAATGCGGCCAGCGCCCCGTGACCACCATGAGCCGGAGGTGAGACGATGGCCAAGGCGAAGACGACGAGGAAGGCGGCCGAGGAGACCGGGTTCGACCGGCTCCTGGTCTCCCTGAAGGGGATCGACGCGATGATTGTGGAGTGGGAGTCCGAGAGGGACGAGCCCGCGGACACCCGCAAGAAGCCGAACGAGGGGCTGGACGACCCCTTCGACTTCGGCGCCGCTTGAACCGGGGTTATGAGGCAACCGAAAGCCCACTATGTGTTTGCATGTGGTCCATTTGCACAATGCAAGGGAGCTGGCATAGCATCGGACTGAACGGCACCCGAGACGGGAAGGAGAACAAGCATGGGACAGGGGAGAGACGCATTGGACGCACTCGCACGCAACGTGGAGGTCGTCGTGCACGACACGGTGGCCGACAACGGACTGATCGCCGGAAGCGTCGAGCTGGGCCGCGACGAGGACGGAACGGACACCGTGACGGTGACCGTGCTGGGCCGTGACGGAACCGGCCGCTGGTCGGCCACCTCCGTCTGCCGGGGCGGGACGGACGGATTCGGCGAGCCGAGCGTCGTGGACGGGGCGACCGCTTTCGCGGGGCGGGTGTTCGAGGGGCCGGGCGTCGAAAGCCCGCGTGAGCTGCTGTTCCTGCGCGAGACGCTGAAGGCCGCCGAACTGGCCGTCGCCGAGGGTCGCGACCTCGGACAGGACCGCTTCGTCTACCGCGTCGCCCACAGCCGGGACTGCGAGCGTGCGTTGTCGTACCTCCGGCACGGGCTGGCCGACGTGGACGCCGCGGACAGGCACGAGCGGACGGCCCTCGTCGCCGCCGTGACACACTCGCGCCCCGTCGCCGTCCAGCGGCTCGTCCGCGAGTTCGGCGCCTCCCTGGCGGCCAGCCCCGGCACGTTCGCGGGCAGGCCGCCGATGGTCGCCGCGGCGATCAACGAGAACCCGGAGATGGTGCGGATCCTCGCCGCGCTGGGCGCCGACCCGGACGTGCGCGACCACGCCGGCTCCGCCCCGCTGCACTACGCCGGCGACTCTCTCCCCACCGTCCGTGCCCTGCTCGACGCGGGCGCCGACCCGAACGCAACGGACCGCGACGGCGAGACGCCCGTCTTCGACGCAAAGCGTGTGCCCGTGCTGAAAGCCCTCGTCGAGGCCGGAGCCGACATCGGCTACGCGATCCCGCTGAAAAACGGACGCAGCGGCGACACCGTCTTGCACCGCTTCGCGAAGACCGGGCGGGCGAACCTCGCACTGGCCGCCGTGAGCCTGGGGGCCGACCCGAAAGCGGCCAGCGCCGCTCCGCTGGGCTGGATGGCACAGCCCGTTGGGCAGCGCCTGGCGGGCATGCGGGGCGACACCCCGATCCTGCGGGCCGAACGCACCGGGCATGCCGCCCTCGGCGAGGCCCTGCGTTCGCAGGGGCGGGATGGCGTGCGTCGTGACCCCGCACGATCGGCCGGGATCAGGATCTGACCCGGTGACCGCGACGCCAGCCCAGGAAAGGGGGATGGCCGCACCCCGCGACATTCGGGGAGCAATCCTGTCGCGGAGCCACAACAATGCAGAACCAAGCCCGGAAGTCCAACATCACCAAGGCCGATCTCGCCGACCGCTTTGAATTCCTGCTGAACGGGGGCACGCCGCCGATTATCGCTGCGCGGTTTGCCTCCGCCACCATCGGCGGCAGCCCCTGCCAGGCGTTCAGCCAAGCCGGCAAGCGCGAGGGTCTGGGGGGCGCCCCGCGACTAAAGTGAACGAAGAAAGAACCCAGCCGCGCACAGGAACCGAGTGCGGCTTCCAGTGGAATCCGGGCGCCTCCAAAAAGCGTTCCACAAAAAGGCAAGACGCCACGCGGGTTTCCACAGAAAGGCGTGTTCGTCCCGAGGCGGACGGATCGCCTTTTCTTTGTCGGGGACTGGGCCGCCCGCCTCTCCTCCCCGCCGTTTTTTGACCCCGCCGAACACGGCCGCTTAGACTCTTAGATGTGTTTGCATGGCACCACCCTAGCGGCTGCCGTGCCGCCTTTGGGGAGGAACGCCGATGAGGGTCGAATACAATTCAGGCACGGGCGAGTTCAGGTTCCACGCCCTACCCCCCTGGGAAGACGGGGCGCCTGCGGGTCGCAAGGAAAAGGACGTCGTGAAGGAGGCGGGCTGCCGCTTCCGCAAAGTCGGCGCCGACGCGGTCTGGTACACGGACAGGCCGGACGTCGCGGCGCAGGCGTTGAAGTCGAGCCAGTCCGCCGGGCATGCCATGCGCGTCGATGACGCGGCCAAGGAGGCGCTGGAGAAGGCGATACGGGCGCGGGAGTCCGCCGCCAGGGCCGCCGAGACCGCGGCCGAGGCGTCGAGGTCAGCCGCGTCGGACGCGGCGATCCCCGCCCCCGCCGGGCTGGACTACCTGCCCTTCCAGCGTGCCGGCATCAGCTACATCCTCGACCGCTACGCCGACGGCTGGCCCGGGGTCATCCTCGGCGACCAGATGGGGCTCGGGAAGAGCATAATGCTCGCAGGCGTGGTCAACAGCCTGCCCGTCGAGGACGGCCCCGTCCTCGTCGTCTGCCCGGCGTCGCTGAAGGGCAACCTGGCCCGCGAGACGCTGAAATGGGGAGTCCAGGGTCGCGGCGTCCACGTCTGGACCGGGAAGGAGCAGCCCGCGTTCGCCGACGGCGACGTGGTGATCGTCAACTACGACATCGTCCACAAGGAAAACGTCGCGGCGGCCCTGAAGGGCGGGCTGGCGAAGCTCGGACGGACGCAGTGGGCCCTGCTCGCCTGCGACGAGGCCCACTACCTGAAAAATCCCCAGGCGAAGCGGACGCAAGCGGTGCTCGGCGACAGCTACCGCAAGAAGGAGGGCATCCCGGCACAGCGTCGGCTGTTGATGACGGGCACGCCGATTACGAACAAGCCGAAGGAGCTGTGGCCGCTCGTCGATGCCTGCGTGAAGAAGAAGGGCGCCGCCGTGTTCGGCCCCGGCGGGCGAGACCTCACCGCCCCCTTCACCCGCTACTGGAACTCGTACGCACCGGAGAAGAGCTTCGCCGGGCTGTTCTGCGACGGCCGGCAGGGGCGCTACGGACTGGAGGACGACGGGGCGTCGAACCTTGAACTCCTTCAGCACGGCCTGCGCGGCTCCTTCATGGTCCGCCGCACGAAGAACGAGGTGCTGAAGGAGCTGCCGCCGAAGTTCCGCCAAGTCGTCGAGTTCGCGATGGAATCCGACGACGGCGTGAACGCCGACCAGGCGAAGGCGGCGGCGAAGGCCGTCAAGGCCGAGGCAGCGACCGCCGGCAGGCACGAGAAGGAGATCGAGCGGCTGCGGGCCGCCGTCGAGCTCGCCAAGGCGTCTGACGACGAGGCCGCGTACCAGTCCGCCGTCGCCGCCCTCCGCAGCGGCCAGGGGGCCGCCTTCGCGGAGATGGCGAAGGTTCGGCACGAGACTGCCGTCGCGAAGATCCCGTACGTCGTCTCGCACATCCGGCAGGCCCTCGACGGTCAGGAGCGGGAGGCGGACGGAAAGCGGGGCGGCATCATCGTCTTCGCGCACCACACCGACGTCATCGAAGCCATCGGCGAGGCGTTCGGCCCCACCGCCAGGATCGCACACGGCGGCACCCCGCTGAAGACCCGCCAGGAGCTCGTGGACGCCTTCCAGCGCGGCGAGTTCGACGTGTTCGTCTGCCAGATGCAGGCGATGGGCGTCGGCCACACCCTGACCCGGTCTAGCCATGTCGTCTTCGCCGAGCTTGACTGGGTGCCCGCGACGGTCAGCCAGGCGGAAGACCGCTGCATTCTTGCCGGTGAACTCGTCCAGACAATCAAGGGACTCGTGCCGATCGAGGACATCAAGGTTGGAGACCTTGTCCTGACGCATCTCGGTAATTGGAAGCCGGTGACCGCAACAAGCAAGAGGAGCCACCGCGACCTCATCACGGAGATCAGCTACTTCCGCTACAACAAGCCGCTCCGCAGCACCTCCGATCACAAGCTGCTCGTTTTCCGGGATGGCGAGATCACGTGGATGGAAGCAGCCGATGTCCGCCCTCGCGACGCTCTTGTGATGCCGAGACCGGTCAGCGACGGCGATATGGATATCGAGGAGATTCGCCTGGACGACTGGATGAGAGTCCCTCGCACACACCACAACTCATGGGGCGACAAGCAGACAAACGGTCGAGCCGTGTTCCTGCCTGACGCACTCGCTCTCGATGACGACTTCCTGTTCATGTGTGGCTGGTATCTCGCCGAGGGCTTTGTCAGCACAGACGCCAAGAAGGGAGCGTTCGTGTCCTTCTCTGGACATGAGCGTGAGCACGCCATCCTGGATCGGATCGCCCTGACGCTTGGCCACCTTGGAGTCGATTCCAGGGTCTATCGTTCAAAGAGATGCAAAGGGATCGAGCTCCGGGCTTTCAGCAGGGAATTGGCCAACTTCATGGGGCACCATTTCGGACGCCTGTGCGAAGACAAGAACGTTCCGACTTGGTTGATGAGGCTGCCGTCGATCAAGCAGAAGCACTTCGTACAGGCATACACGGCGGGAGACGGCTACCTCCGCAATGGCATCAATGAGTGGGTATCTAAGTCCGCTTCCGCTGCATCACAGGTTGCCATCATGGCGGCAAAAGCTGGCGAGAGGGTGACGCTCAGACAGGTCGATAACCGCCACAATGCCGGGCATTGGATCGGTTCCTACAACGACACGGCATCCAACCCCAATCGGGGTGTGCCAATAGGGACGGATGAATACACGCTCAACCCGGTGCGGGAGGTGAAGACCTTCATCGCGCGAAGGAGCCCTTCCGTGACCGTGCATGACCTCACCGTGGCAGACGACCACTCCTTTGTGGTTGGATTTGCGACCGTCCACAATTGCCACCGGATCGGCCAGGTCTCCAGCGTGCTCGTGCAGCACCTCGTCCTCGAAGGCTCGATGGACGCCACGATGGCCCGGAGGCTGGTCGAGAAGCAGGCGGTCATCGACCGCGCCCTCGACCGCCGGGCGGACGGAACCCTGCCCGAGATGCAGGAAGAAGACGTTGACGCCCTCGTCGCCGACCGGGAGAGCGAGCACGAACCCCCGGCGCGGGCGGGACACACCACCGAGGCGACGAAGGCCGTCAGCCGGGAGCGCGTCGCGGAATGGGCCGAGAAGCTCGCCGATCAGGATGTCGAGGACATCCACCGTGCGCTCCGGATCGTCGCCGGGGCCTGCGACGGCGCCAGGGCCACCGACGGCGGCGGGTTCTCGAAAGTGGACGCAGCCGTCGGGCATGTCCTGTCCGCCGGCGAATCCCTGACCGCGAGGCAGGCCGCCCTCGGGCTCACGCTCGCCAACCGCTACCGCCGCCAGCTCCCCGCGGAGCTGAAGGACAAGGTCGTATTCTTGTGGAACGATGTGAAGGGAAGCGGCGGGGACCGCAGGTCCGCAGGCCGCTCCGCGCTGCTCTCGGCGGTCGCGGAGGCCACCGCCGCCAAGGCGGACAGACTCTCCGCCCGCCCGCAGGCCGAGCCTCCCCGCAGGAAGCCCGGAGGGCACTCGCTGTAAGTGTTGTCATGTACCCCTATACCTTCAAGTAAACCAGTCCATAACCACAAAACGGAGGCGGTTGCGATGATGAGGTTTCTTCTTGTGTCCGGGTTGTGGACGGCGATGTCGGGAACCCTGGCGGTTCCCGTCGGGGCCGTGCTCGGACTCCCCTCCGAACAGGCGTTCCTCGCCAGCTTCGCCGGGCTGGCCGTTCTCGGGCTGGTCATCAAGGCCGTCTTCGGCCTCGGCAAGGCCGTCTTCGCCGTCGCCCTCGCCGCGGCGCTGGCACTGGCCGTCGCCTGGGCGGTCGGGCTGGTTGACGTCGGCGGGGGAGGGACGCACGGTCGGCCAGCCCAGCGGGCATCTGCCGCGGCGTTCTAAACAGAACGCCAGCGGGCTTCCGCCTCGGCGTTCTGACCGTACCTGGACTTCCCGTGGCAGTCATCGTAGCACATTTCCTTTGACAGTTTTGCCGGTCCGTGTAGTGTGCTCATTGTGTTTGCATGAAGACGGTTGATAGACTAAATGGGAGGGGATCATGGAGCACATCGAGGCGTTCAGGACGGTGCTTTCCGAAGCCCGGCGCTGCGTTCGGGAGATCGGGGAGTCCGGTCGCGTTCACCTCGCGTCCCGTCTGGCCTCCGCGCTGGAGGAGGTCGGCGAGGTCTCCAAGGATATCGGCGAGGAGGGCGGGCCCGCGTCGGTCCGCGTGATCTCCGGAATGACCGCCCGCCTGCGGCTTGCCCTTTCCTCCGGCAGCGACGAGGCGCTGGCCGTCGCGGTCTGTGCGTGCCAGGACGACGTCCGGGCCGCGAAGGGGTGCCCGTCCGTCCGCGAAGCCCCGGCGACCCCTTCCGCCCTTGTCGAGACCCCGGCATCGTGGGGTTGGGGGGACGCCGACGACGGTGCCGAGATCCCGGTGCCGACGCGCACGCAGGTGCTGACCTTGGCGTCCGCCCCCGACCTGACGCTGGAGGATGCCCGCATCCTCGCCTCCCTCGGGGCCGGTGCCGGCGAGGAATCCGCCGACCTCACCCCCGAGCAGAAGGCCGCCCGAGACGCCGCCGGTGTCATGCTGTACGAAGAGGCCGTCGAGGAGGCGGCGCAGGTGATCGGCGTGCTGCACGACGCCATGCGGGAGATGGCGCACAAGGGGCCCATCCGGGCCGTGCGCAACCTCGATCTCGCGCTGGGCGAGATGAAGGGGGACAGCGGCCAGGCGCTGGCCGAAATCCGCTCGCGGATCGCACGCGACATGTCCAGCCGCAGCCGCACGCTCTCGATGCACAAGCCGAAGCCGCCGGCGTTCGGGCCGACGGAGACACCCGCCCGCATCGACATGATCGAGATGCTTCTCGGGCCGATCGACGCCGTCATCGATCTCCGCGCCGCCTACGAGGTGGATATGGTCGCCATGGCCGACGGCTTCCGGGCGGTCTCGGAGGCGGCCCGGCATCTCGTGCGGATCGCCGAGACGGACTCCGCCGTCGCCGCACGGGGCATCGACGGGCTGCGGGGCTTCGTGCTCGCCGCCCGGGGCGAGGGGACGAAGCGGTCGGCCGTCCGACTGCCGCAGGAACCCGCCGTGCAGGAGCCCGCCGCGGACGAGGACGAGGACGACGAGCCGCAGGATGCGATCGAGGAACCCTCCCCCGCTGGACGGATGATGTCGGTGATCGACCGCGACCGCGGCGTCGCCGAGGCCAAGCGCTTCACCAGCGAATACGCCCGCTGGCGCGAGCCGCTGAAGCTCGTCGCGAAGCACGGCCTGCCTCTCCGGGGTGCGGTGTCCGTCGAGGCGATCGCCGATACCCTCGATCGCGAGTTTCCGTGGATGGAGGCGGCGAACCGGCACGTCCGCGTCTCGATGCAGCTCCGCTCGAAGGGCGAGGCCGCGTGGTTCTGGATGCCCCCGCTGCTGCTCGACGGCCCCGCCGGGACGGGCAAGACGACGTGGGCCCAGCGGCTGGCGGAACTCGCCGGGGTTCCGCATGCGTTGATGGCGTGCGCCGGGCTGGGCAACGCCTTTGGCTTCAGCGGCTCGCAGCGTGCCTACCGCTCCGCCGAACCCGGCTTCCCGTTCCGCAAGATGTGCGAGCTGCGGACTGCGAACCCGGTGCTCCTGCTCGACGAGATCGACAAGACGGGGTCCTCGGATCACAACGGCCGACTGCACGACGCCATCCTGACCGCCCTGGAGCCCGCGACGTGGACGGCGGTGCCGGACGAGTTCCTCCAGCTTCCGATCGACATGTCCGCCGTCGTTTGGGTCATGACCGCGAACGACGCCTCCCGCCTGCCCGAGCCGCTGCGGTCCCGCATCGCGGTCGTCCGCGTCCGCGAGCCGGAGGTCGAGCACGCCCGCGCCCTCGTTCCGAAGATGTCCAAGGGCGTGGCGGCTCTCCACAAAATCCCGGGCGATGCGGTGCCTCCGCTCAACGACGAGCGGGTGCAGGTGCTGCTCGACGAGTTCGAGGGCCACCGTTCGCTGCGGCTGCTCCGCAAGGGCGTCGAGTCCGCGATGGCCGACCTCGTCGCCGGTCCGTCCGAGGGCCGCAAGTCGCCCGACGTCCGCCGCACCGCCGTCCACGAGGCGGGCCACGCCGTCGCCGGTCTCGCCCGCGGCATCGAGATCCTGAAGGCGACCTGCCGACCGGACGACGGCGGACTGTCTTACGGGCACGTCCTGATGAAGGCGCCGGAGGGCAACCCCAGCGCCGACCTGCTCAAAGCCCGCCTCGTCATGGCCCTCGGCGGCCACGTCGCGGAGCGGCTGGTCTTCGGCTCCGGCGCGGTGACGACCGGGGCGAGCCAGGACATCGAGGTCGCCTCGGAGACCGCCCGCCGCATGGTCCGCCTCGGCATGTCGTCGCTCGGGCTGACCCTGTCCTCGGCGGCGAAGGACGCCGACGGGCGGTGCGAGAAGGAGGCCCAGCGGCTGCTCCGGGAGGCGGCGGACGAGTGCGAGCGCATCCTCGCCGCCAACCTCGGCACCGTCCAGTCCATGGCGGCCGAGATGCAGGCGAAGGGCACGCTTGTCCGCGGCGAGGTCGCCGCCTACGCCGCCGGCATCGACCGTGCGCCGGCCGAAACCACCCTGTGGCGGCGGCTGCGGACGGAAGGGGCACGCCGCTTCGGCGCCCTCCGCCGCACGCTCCGGGCCGCGTGAAGAAAAAGAGAACGAAAGTTCTGTCGCCGAGAAGGCGGGGCGGGCGATCCGTCCCGCCTTTTTCTTACCAAACCGCCTGAATAGGCCGGATTGTCAACAGATCCACTTGGCCGTTTCTACGGATCGCAGGCTGTCCCATCTCATCGGCGCTAGCATCGCTCTGTGTTGAAACAGAAGGAATGCCAGCCATGGCGAGACTGCTGACGATCGAGGAGTTCCGGGCCGAGCCGGGCGGAACGTTCTTCGCCCCGGTGCACTGGGGCGCCCACTACTTCGCCGACGGGAAGCCGTGGGCGGAGAGGGACATCGACGAGGAGGAGCACCCGGAGCACGGGCCGGGACGCGGCGGCGAGGTGATGGTGAAGGCTCCGGCCCACTGGGCGGAGGACGGAACCTCCGTGTATATGCCCACGGTCTCCCTCTCGCCGACGCTGTGGGCCGCCGGCGACGCAGGCTGCGTGCGGACACCGTCGCCCCGTCCCGCCGAGGTCGGCTTCGAGGCCACCTCATTCGAGTGCTCGATACTCGTGTTCAGCCGGGAGGAGGTCGCCGCCCCGTGGCTCGCCCTTCTCGACGCACCGCTCTCCGCCCTTGGGGGCTGCGGCCCGGTTGCTTCGTCCCGCCTCGACCCCGCTGACGTCGCCCGGGTCATGGAGTGGCGCCGTGCCAGGTTCCTTGAAGCGAGGGCATCGGCGGAAGGCAAGCTGGCAGGGCGGAGCGAGGCGGAGACCGCCGCCACCCGAACCGGGCTCACGTTGACCAAGGCGGAATCCCTCGCGCTTCGGAGCGGCATGAGGCACCCCGGCGACGCCATTCGGTTCCGGCTGTGGCGCGACCTCATGGGGCATCCCTCCCTTGGGCGGATCGCCCGCATGCTGGGCAAGGGCAAGTCCACGGTTTGCCGCTACATCGCCGGCGACGCCAGAATCCCCCCGAGGGTCGTGAGGCGGTGCCGGGAGCTGCTCGACGCCCGCGCCCTGTCGATGGCCAAGCGGGGCGACATCGCAGGTCGCTTTCCCCACCTGCACGATCTTGCGGACGGTCCTGCCGCCCGCAGCTACGTGCGCGAATTCGCCATGGTGGCGGTCGCTTCGCCGCCGGTCGGCGAGGAGATCATCGAGGCGTCCCGGCAGGCCCGTCCCGGCTGCTCCTGGCTCCGCGAGATGATGGCGGAAGCGATGCCTTCCCCCGAGTCCGCCCCCTTCCCTCCCGGCTGCAACGAACTGGGCGACGACGCGTGGAGCAGATAGCAAGACGTTTGATTGTCCGCATGCCAACTGTTAGTATTCTTATATGCAGCTCTATGACTCCGAGGCGAGGAGCGAACATGGCGGACGGAACCACGGATGCGATAGTAGTTGACACCAGTTGGGTGGACTGGCTGACCGCCTCTCCCCCCGAACGTGCGTCCGAGGCCATGGCGGAAGCGCCCGAGGCTCTGTCCACGGCAGCACCTGATGACGAGACCGCACTCGCCCTGATCGATCCCACTTGGGCAGAGGCAGCGGTCGGCGCGATGCATGCAGCAAAACGTGCCGTTAAGCATGCCGAACTGGAGCGGCGGATGCTTCAGGATTCCCAGGATTTTTTGCACGCGGAATGCGGGACGGTGGCACAGTTCGCTTCTCACCTGTCCGCAGCCGTGCGAAGCACGGCCACTGGTCTCTTCGGCAGGAAGGATTGTCGCTCCTCCGATCTTGAGAATTTTCTCGTCATCGTGGACCGCTTCGTATCCGCAGTGCCAGCGTGGAAAGCGCAGAGTTCGGACGGTGGCTTGATCGAACAGGTGAAGGCAACGACACATGCCATTGAAGATCACCTTTTCGATGTCGAATACGAGAGATTGAAGTCCATGCTCAACGGGGCCGCCCCCAGCGAGGCGGACATCATCCGAGCGATGGCACAAATGGAAAAGGCGTTTGATGCCGCGCAGAAGAGGTCCTCATCCTTAAGCCTGATCGATGCCAAGAAGGAATTTGAGGACTTCCTGATAGCCACCAGTGAGGCGTTCGTGAACCTGCTCATGCACTATCCGCGCCTCATCCACCCGTCACTCGGCGATGCCGCTTCGAAGGCGGCCCGGGAATTTGAGGCAGGCCAGGGATTCAACGCGGGAGAAGCGAAATCGGTATCAGGTTCAGCTAGCAATGCCGGCGAAGATGGAGACGATGAACTGTTCTCCGATCGTACCCCCGATAAGCTCAGGGCAAGGGCGCACGGGGAAGACACCTCGTCGCCCCCTCGTCGGATGATCGCCGATCCCAGCAAGGCGGCTGCGGTTGCGGAGACGCTCATCGAAGAAAAGCAGGTCTGGGCAAACAAGCTGTCCGACGCGCTCGAAAGCGGCGGCCTTCCGCTGCTCGGCTCCTGCGACGTCGGCGCGATCGCCGACGAGCTGGACCGCCGCTTCCCGTGGATGAAGTCCGCCAACGAGTTCGTCAGGACGGCCCTCACGCTCCGTTCGAAGGGGCGGCACGCCTGGTTCTGGATGCCGCCGCTCCTGCTGGACGGCCCGCCAGGCGTGGGCAAGACCACCTGGGCGAAGGCCTTGGCGAAGCTCGCCGGCACGCGGAGCTACGTGACCTCATGCGCCGGGCACTGCAACGCGTTCTTCCTCACCGGCTCGAACGCGGGCTACCGGGCAGGCGCTCCCGGATGGCCCGTGACCCGGATGCTGGACGGAGCCTGCGCGAACCCCGTTCTCCTGCTCGACGAGATCGACAAGGTCGGCAGCAACGACCACAACGGACGCCTGCACGACGCCCTTCTCCCTCTTCTCGAACCCGAGACCTCGGGTGAGGTCGAGGACCTCTTCTACGAAATCCCCATCGATCTCTCCGCCGTGACCTGGGTGTTCACGTCAAACGACGCGTCGAAGCTGCCCGAGCACCTGCGGTCTCGGCTGACGGTCGTGAAGGTCGGCAGACCGGACCCGGCGCACCTGCCCGCCGTAACCGAGGGCATCGTCGCCTCGATCGCCGGCCGCTACGGCATCGACCAGGGGGTGCTGCCGCAGATCTCCGAGGCGGAGTCCGCCGACCTCCACGGCGACTTCGAGGGCCACCGCTCGCTGCGCACCCACCGCCTCGCCGTGGAGGCCCTTATCGCCCGCAGGGTCTCCGGGCGCCCCGAGTGGACCGCCCCGCCGCTGGGGGCCGAGACCGACAGGGTCTACGAGACCGCCGTCCACGAAGCGGGGCACGCGGTCTGCGGACTGGCCTGCGGGATCGACGTCCTGAAGGCGACCGTCGTTCCGGCGGATTCCAGCCTCGGGCATGTGCTCCTCAAGTCCCCGGAGGGTGTTGCGACTTCCGAAGAGCTGGCCAGCCGCATCGTCGTCATGCTCGGAGGCCGCGCGGCGGAGATCGCCTTCTTCGGCCCCGCCGGGGCGACCTCCGGCGTCTCCAGCGACGTCGAGAGGGCCGAAGAGCTGGCCCGGGACATGGTCTCGCTCGGCATGTCGTCGCTCGGGCTGGTGCCGGTGAAGGCGAAGGGCGACAACGCCGAGATCGAGGCCGAGGTCGCCCGGCTCGTCCGCGAGTCCGCCGCGAAGGCCGCGGCCATCGTCGCCGGACGGAAGGACGACATCGAGCGGCTGGCCCGCGAACTCGTCGCCCGCGGCACCCTGCGCGGGGACGCCCTCCGCTCGGTCGCCGGTGGCAACGCCGGACGGAAGCCCGCCGGCGGGGCGCTGCGGGCCGTCAGGGCGTGGCTCGGACGATAAGTGTTGACAAGCAAACGGATATATGGAGGGCAAAGACATGGCTGAAGACACCAAAAGGGCGCTGGCCTACGCGGCGGCTGCGGTCCTCTGCGGGCTCGGCGCCGCGATGGCGATGGCCGCCGCCTCCCTGTCGGCGGACGGAATCCTGATGTGGGTCGCCGAGGCGTCCGGCTTCGACATCATCGCCCGGGTTTGGATCGCGGCGCACTGGGCGTGGGCCGGCATCGTGAAGGCGGCGTCGAAGCTGGTCGGCGGGGCGGACGTGGCCAAGGCGGTGGCGCTGTGGCTCTCGTACGGCGTCGCCCTCGGCGTCGGGCTTTGGGGATACCGCCGGGGCTACCGCCTCGCCCGCGCATACATCGTGATCCGGGCCGCCGATTGATGGCCTCTGCGGACCGAATAGGACGGGAAGCGGGCGTCCGTTCCCGCTCCTTTGGTGTTGACATGCAGACTATTTAGTAACAGCAATTAAGCATGTTCTGAAACTGGGAGGATTTGCATATGCACGGAGGGAAGCAATGGGCCGTCTTCGCCGCCTTCATCGGCGTCGTAGCCCTTCTCTACGTCTGGATCATGTCCGTCATCGGCTCGATGTTCGGCGTTGGCCTCGAATGGGCCTCCGGGCTGCTGTGCCTCGGCGTGCTCGCCGGGGTGGCAAGCATGATCCGCCGGGACCTGAAGAAGCCGTGGGTCGTCAAGCTCGGATGGGTGGCCGTTCTGGTGTCGGCGATAACCGCCGCGGCGTGCCTCTACGGCCTGACGATGACCCCGTTCGCCCACCTGAAGGGGACCATCGTCTCGCGCATGAGCCTGGGGGCCGCCATCGACCGCTATGGCGTGTCGGTGCTGTCCGGGATGGACCTCTCGCTGGCCCTGCCCTTCCTGCTGAGCCTCGCCGCGACCGGCCTCGGTCTCGCCACGCTGGCCATGGACGGACGCCCGCTCGAACGCATCCTGGTCATGCTCGGCTTCGCCCCCAGGGGCTTCGCGAGGGCGGCGAACGGCGAGCTTGCGGATTCCGGCTGGCTGCCCGTGAGCGACGCCCTCGACCACAGCCTTAAGGGCGGCCTCGTAATGGGGCAGATCGACGTGACGCTCGACCGCGCATTCAAGCGCCGAAAGGTGCACAAGATCGGCGAGGAGCCGAAGGCGATGAACCCGCTCGACGAGGAGCAGGAACTCGCGAAGAAGGTGTCCGACGGCCGCGGCTCGATGCCCCCGATCATCATGCACAAGCTCGAAGGCCACGGCATGTCGATCGGCTCGACCCGCTCGGGAAAGGGCCTGACGCTGATCGCCAACCTTCTCGCCCCGCTGGTGGACGTTGACGGCACCTGGGGCATGCCCCGCTGGAAGCGTCGCTGGCATCGCCGCACGCTCCGCCGGAAGGGCGTGCAGGCTGGCTGGCCGGGACCGATCCTGATGATCGACCCGAAGGGCGAGAACATCATGGTCGCCCTGTGGGCCCGCCTGATGCTCGGCCGCAAAGTCCGCCTCATCGACCCGTTCGACGCCGTCGGCGAGTTCGCCAATAAGCCCGGGTTCGAATACCTCAGCCTCGTGCCGAAGGGCGGCTTCAACGTGCTCGACATCATCCCCCACGAAGACAACAAGCGGTTCACGAACCTCATCGAGGCGCTCATGGACCCGCTGATCCCGATGCCGAAGGGGGACGCCGGCAACGCCAAGCACTTCCTCGACGGTGCCAAGACGATCACCGCCGGCGTGCTCGCGTGGATGTGCTCGATGTTCCCGAAGGGCGACCCGCGCCGCTCCCTCATGCTTTTCAACGAGCTCATCTACTCCCCGCTGCTGGACGCGATGCTGACCGGCGAGGGCTTCCCGGAGGAATGCTACGAGAGCGAGGGCAAGCTGAAGCCGGAATGGGCCGATTGGAATCTGGCGGACCCGATGTGGCTTGAGCGTGCCGGCGGACTGCCGATACGGGCGTCCGGCAAGTACCTGAAGGCCGGCGCCGAGAACGAGCGCCCGGGCTTCATCTCGTCGATCCAAAACGCCGTGAAGTGGCTGAACAACCCCGTGATGCGCCGGCACGTCGCCGTGAGCACCTTCGACATCGACGACTGGTTCCGCGGCACCGAGGATCTATTCCTGACCGTGCCGCCCTCCGACATCCCCGGCGTCGAGGGCTACATGCGCCTCTGGGCGGCCATGCCGATCCTGCTGGCCCCGTCGAAGCAGTCGCTCATCAAGGAACGCTGCCTGGTGGTGCTGGACGAGGCCCCGCTGTTCGGGAAGCTCGACGCCATCATCCAGGCGTTCGGCGTGATGGCCGGCTACAACGTGAGCTACTGGGTCATCGCGCAGACCCTGTCGCAGCTCGAATCCGTCTATTCGAAAGAGGATGCGAAGACCCTGCTCGGCAACGCCGAGTTCGTGCAGTTCCTGAAGGCGGGCCAGGGCGACGACAACGGACAGAAGTGGGTGAGCGAGGTGCTGGGGGCCACAACCAAGCTGCTGGAGACCCGGGGCACCTCGTCGGGCACCTCAGGCCAGGACGGGCAGGTGTTCGGCGGCTCGAACGTCGGCACTTCGCTCAACCGCAACCTTCAGAAGGTCGAACTGATGACTCCTGCGGAGATCGGGCAGATGCAGGACGGTGACTGCATCATGCTTTGGAATCCCAGCGGCAAGGAGCGCAAGCCGTTCCGCATGCGGGCCGTCCGCTACTTCGATCACCCGTTCTTCAAGGATCTGGCCTTGCCCAACCCCATGCGTCCGGGAGCGGAGCCTCCGAAGCCCGAGGTGGTGGCTGACCTGGAGGCCCGGCTGCTGGAGACCGCCGAGCAGGAGAGGAAGGTCGAGATTCCGAAGTCGCTCATCCCCCCGGAGCTCCGCGGAGGCTTCACCAAGCCCGACGGCAAGGGCGGCTCGGCAGGGGGCGGAGGCGTCTCCCTGCCCGCCGTCCTGGACATCGACGTGCCCCAGTTCTCCGGGTACGACGACGCGGACGAGGACGACGAGGTGTACTCCGACCGTGTTTCCGCCGAGAGCCGCAACATGGCGAACAGGGCAAGCGGCGACCTCGACGACATCAACAAGGAACTTGGCGGCGACACCGACTACACGGGCGTAGCCGGAGCCGGCTCCGACGATTACGCCGATATCCTGGGCCTGGGCGCCGAGACCACCTTCGTCGGAACCTACCGCGAAGACGACGAGCCCGTCTGAACCTCCGCGAACGGAGGAACGCAAAGGGGAGGCGACCGCCTCCCCTTTTTCCGTTTCCGTCCGGTTCTCTGTGTTCGGGTCACCTCACGGGGGCCACGTAGCCGATCTCCACAAGCGTGCGGACCATGTCGGCGGCCTCCCGGCGGCGGCGGACGGGATTCGTCATGCGACCGAGGAACTCAAGGTCCTGCACCGCCCTCCGGTCGCGTCCGGTCACGGCTGCATCGACGAACTCACGCGCCTCGCGCGGCAGCCTGTTCCACGACGGGCCGACCAGGCGGCGGACGGTCGCCGCGGTGGCGCGGCCGGAATGCCAGAGATGAGCCGCCTTCGCGAACGCGAACTCGGGGCCGGGGGGCTTCCGGGATGCCGACGTGCCGTCGCGCCCGGCTGCGGGGTCCGCCACGTCGGCGTGTCCGTCCGGAGCGGTCGGCAGCCGGGCGGGCAGCCCCAGTGCCCGGCTGATAAAGCTGAAAACGTTCACCATGTCCCCCTCCTCGTCCCGCGCAGCCAAGCCGCCACATGATGGTCTTGCATAACACAAAATGTATATTATGTCAAATTGTGTGCGCGGGCGGCTGTGGCCCCACTCCTGTTCCGGATTCTTGCAAGATTCCAGATCGGATGTCCGGGTCTGCCCTCTGGGCTCGGAGTGCGTCCGCGTGTAGAATCCTCCTCGCCGTCAACCCACGGGAGGACTCCATGCTTGGCATGGCCTCAAGGTGCTTTCTCGCCGCGGTGTCCGCCCTCGTCCTGGCGGCGGTCTGCATCCCGGCGAAGGCGGCGGAGATGCCCCGCAGGTGCGGCCCGCAGGGCTGTGCCACCGCCGTTTCCGGTTATCCCCGCATCATTGACGGGGACACGCTGGAGGTGGCCGGAACGAGGGTCCGCCTGCACGGCGTGGACACGCCGGAGCCGAGGCAGCCGTGCGTGAGGGAGGGAATCCCGTACGACTGCGGCCGCATCGCCAGCGCCGCCCTCAAGCGGAAGATCGGCGGAAGGGAGGTCTCGTGCCGCTCCGCCGACGGCACGAGGGATCGCCGGGGGCGCCTTGTCGCGGTCTGCGGCGTGGTCGGCGAGGACGGATCGCTCAACGCTTGGCTCATCTCGCAGGGGCTGGCGGTCGCCTACCGCCGCTTCTCGAACGACTACGACGCGCTGGAGGAGGAGGGCAAGGCCGCCGGCATCGGCATCTGGGCCACGGAGTTCATGCCCCCCGAGGACTGGCGGAGGCTGCGAAGGCAGGGGCAGCGGTAAGGTTCCGCCTCACGGCCTCAGTATGGAGTTCAGCGTCGGGCTCTCCGCGTAGATCGGCAGGGCAGAAAACAGCAGCCTCTGCTTGAGGTCGTTCGGAAGCTGCTTCCAGACCTCCTCCGGGTCCGTGATCAGCCCCGACGTGCCGGGCAGGTAGACGCTCTTGGTCTCGACCGTGCCGATCTGCTTCGCGAGGGCCTCCTCGACATCGGCGATGCGGTCCTTCCTGCGATCGCACAGGAAATTCGCCAGCCACCGCTCGACGGGGTCGTAGAAGACACGCTGCTCCGGCTGGTCGAACCTCTTCTCGACAAGCGTATCGACCAGCCTGAAAGCCGAGTGAAAGTGGAACATGAAGCTGTCGTCGAGGGCGATCGGCAGGTGGGCCGTCACCTTGCCCATGTTCCGCATCACGAAGTCGCCGACCACCTTCTCCTTCTTCCTGTCGTAGGGGTAGATGGCCAACGCGATCCCCGGCCAGTCCTCGACGGCGCCGCTTCTGGATTTGATGGACACCGAGGTCCAGCGCCGCTGCTCGCGGCTGCCGAAGAAAAGGTCGGTCTTGTAAAGCCCCCGCAGATCGTCCGGCAGCTTGAGCCATTCCTTGGGCTTTCGAAGCTTGGTGAAGAGTTCTTTGGTCAATGGCGTGCCCTTGTTGCACACCGTGACCAAGGTCGGGTCCTCGCCGAACAACTCGTCGAACCGGCCAAGGAAGCCTTCGTGATCCCGCTTCTCGATGCCATAGATGACGGACTCGATCGGCCAGTCCCACCCGAACATGTTGCGGAGGGCGGCGCAGACGTAGCCGTACATCGGCTGCATCCGTTGAGCGACGCCGAGGTGGATGGCGTGCTCGAAGCTGATGCCGAAGAACCCGTCGTGTTCGCGGAGACCCATCGCGAGCTGGGTGAGCGTCATGTCCGCGCGGGAGCAACTCATGTTGTCCACGGACTCCGCGGACACGTTGTCCCTCAAGGCCCGCAGGACGGCGACGACCAGGGCGGCGGTTGCGGGAAGCCGATCGTCCGCCTGCCCTTTCTGGACGATGCCGAAGACGTCGATATCGGTGTTGACGTCGGTGATTGTGTCCAAGGCGGCCCGCGCGGTCGGTGGTGGCTGAGACGTGTCCCATCATCCTGCCACAACGCCAGGTCGGTGTCTCTCCGGGTCCTGCTCAAGCCGCTCGCCGGCGGCGCCCCCAACTACTGTTCAAAATGGGACGCGGTACTGTTCAAAACAGGACGGGGGGTCCGCGAGACCGTTGCGGGAGAAGGCTTTCGGGGTTATTCCGCCAGCCCCCTATATATTCTCCTATTTTATAGAGGGACTGATTTCAGAAGCGTCAGCGTGACGGATTCCCGCATGACGGTGGAGGGTAGGTCCTGATCGGTCGGTCAGGGAAAAGCCCCCTTCCCTTGAACTGGCTCCGGAGGACGGGACGGAGGGATGAGAGTGTAGCCGGACGAGGAAGGCGCTGGGGGCCGCTTTTTATCCCGGGCGGAGTTGTGGGCAGACGGGCGGGGCGGTCTGAAGGTCGGACGGGCCATGGCTGCGGACAGACGGACCTGGGATAATGGGGGAGATCGACGCTGGCTTCGGCACCCCCGGCGGCGAGACACGCCTCAGAACGTGCCTGGAGGCCCCACAGGCAGCCTCGGAGCGGAAGGCTGGGAGAAGGAGCCTCCCGAGCGGGGAAGCTGCCAAGACGGCTTCCAGACCATCCACGGCCCCGCAACGGCGAAGGGCGGGTGGACCTCCGTCCACTCCGCCCTTCCTGCCGCAATATCCCGAAGCCCGTGGGGTCAGGCAGCGATTCCGTCCGTTCCTGCGGAGGCGATCCTGGCGCGGAGTTCCGCCAGCACCAGCGGCGAGGGCGGAGCGTCGCGGTCGTGGAAGGGGTGCGGAAGCGCCAGGCCCCTGAACTCCGGTGCGTCGAGATCGCGCACGGCACCCATCCTCGCGCACATTCCCGGGCGGGCCACAAAGGTGTCCCAGTCGCGGACACGCGCGAGGTAGGCGGCATCGAGGAGCCGGCCGCCGAACGCCGCATGGCACCGTTCATCGCGGGAGGTAAACCGCGGACGGAAGCCGACGATGTCGTCGCTGGCGAACATTCCATCCATCACATCCGGCCCGTACACCGCCTCCAGCACGCTCTCGGACTGGGCGACGATGTGGGTGCGGACGTTGAACTGGCGTCCCAACCCGCAGAACACATCGACGACACCCAGCACGCGTCCGACCTCTGGGGCGTCATCGAGGATCATGTCGATCCCTCCGTCCACCATCTTTCCCTGACGGACACGCGCAGTCATGAACGCGCATTCCGCGAGGACGGCGAGATGGCCCCTGCCGAATGCGCTGTTCTCGATGGGGGAGAAAAGCACGAACAGATCGCTGCGGCCTTCGATGAGATCCGCGAAGTCGAATGCCGGCGCCGCAAGGTATTCCTGGACGCCGGGATTGCGCAGCCAGGACAGAGCGGACCGGCAGATTCCGATGGCCGCATCGGCTTCGACGGAATGTCCCGAAGCGACAAGGTCCCTGTATCTCACCGAGGCCCGCGACGGAAGCCCGCCAGCACGCTCGACCCACTCCGGGCTGGAGAGGTCCCACTCCCTCCACTCGGGAGGAAATCCGCCGTCCTCGCCCGTCCGCTCGGGAGGCGGTTCGCCCGACAGCATGTGCGAGAGAGCCTCGTCGTGGAGAATGGAGCCGACGAAGGCGATCGACCTCCTCGGGTCTCCCTTCGGCAGGCAGCAGACGAATGCGATCACCCCAGCCAGGAACCCCCGTGACAACGAGACGAGATAGCCCAGCTCATCCGGGGTTCCGTTCGGGCCCACCAGTGCCTCGGCCAGACGCTCGACTTCCAGCGCGAAGTGGGGGTGATCCTCCGAAGGCAGGGCGTTCAGAGGCTCGAAGCCGATCGTCGGCACGTCGGACAGGTATTCGAAGCCGGGATTCCTCGCCAAATTCTTCAGGAGTCCGTCGGGGTCGATGACAGCGACCTTCCGACCAAGACGGAGGCGGGCCAGGATCGTCGATGCCAGGACCTCCCCGGACCTGTCGAACACCATCACCGGGGACGTGAATCCAACGCGCGTCTTCCGCACGCCGGACCGGGCGAGCCGGGGGGACACCAGCCGCTTCGGCAGGGACGCTTCGGCCAAGGGGTCGATCTCGACCTCGGGGCAGAGCAAGTTGGCCGTCAGCCCGACCGTCTTCCCGGTGCGGCAGGGGCCGATCACGACCGTGTTCCCACCCCTCGCGACCACGAAAGAACCCGGCGGGGCGAGATCGGGTTCGACGTCTCCGCACCTGTGCCCGTCGGCGTCGAGGGTGCGGTCGATCCGTCCGACGATGAGTCCGCCGCCCGCCCCGGCGGAGACCAGCTCCTCGGCGGAGGGCTGGCGGAAGGTGAAGTCGGTGTTTTCGGGCATGGTGTTCTCCCGCGGTCGGTGGTGGAGGTTTCCTTTCACGCTGGTAAATAAATGTCTGCATGTCAACTTACATTGCAACTTCGCAAGGATGCGGCGAGTCGATGACGTTCGCTCTACCCCTGCGTCGGGGCGGGCGGTATGTTCGCCAGCCGCGGGCGAATGTGCCCGCGCACTGGGGGATGAAGATGAAGCGTTCGGCGGCCGGGAAGAGGATTGTCAGGTTCAAGTCGTGGCTCGTGTTCGTGTTGGGACTTGTCTTCGGAGGGCTTGCGGGGCTGGGCGCCTTTGTCGCCATGCTGTCACTTCCGACCCACCTGCCGGAGATCCAGTTTCTCCCGACCATCCTGTCGGGACTCACGATGCCGACCGGATGGCAGGACATCGCCCAGCCCCTGTCGCTGGCGCTCTCCACGGCGGTGGGCATCGGCGGCGCCATCGCGGCGCTCACCGTCGCCCACGCCGCGCTCAACATCGCCGAGCGGCAGGACAGCATCGAGAGCATCCGCTTCATCGAAGAGCAGCGGACCCGCGTGTTCGATGCCTTCTCCGAGTTGGCCCTGAGCATCGTCGGGCTGAACCATGCGGCTGCCCGTGTCGCCGCCGACTTCAGCGACCTGGTCCGGGCGAACGCGAAGACCGTCGAGCGGGAGTGCGATGAAGGGCCGATGGAACCCGATCGGTACGTCGTGCTCAATGAGCTGTACGCAGCCCTGGAGCAAAGCAGGCAGAAGGAAGGCGAGCAGACCCCGTGGGCCGAGCTCCGGAGGGCCGTGCACCGTTTCCGCCTCGCCATCGCCCAGATCGGCTGCGTGCCTGCCGCCGGGACGGTCGGGACGAGGCACCAGAGGTTGGCCTTCGACGACGACAGGTCTCTAAAGGAGGCGGGCGAGATCATTCGCCGAGATCTTAGCTCTCGCACCGCCGGAGACGAGAACGAACCGCCGACAATCGATGACCTCGTAGAAGTGCTCGACGACAACGCCGCCCGCAGCGCCGGGGCGGTCGTGCAGGCCCTGCTGGCCGCCCCCATCGCCATCGAGCGGCGGAAGCTCGCGCGGCAGGAGCCGAAGCACAAGTCGCGGTTCTACATGCCGCCCTCGATCAAGACGGTGGACGTCACGGACTGGACCCTTCCGCGCGGCAACCCGCTGCTGGTCGCCGGGCTGCTGATCGCCCACGGCAGCGACGACGAGCGCGGCGTCGTCAACGTCGGCGGCGCCGTGATTCAGCACGCCATCGCGTTGATCCCTGACGGCAAGTCGATCGCCGAGCATTTCTGGAGCCTAGCCGACGAGATGGGCGCCTCCGAATACCCGGTCATGACCACGGTGCTGGGATCGAGGCCGAACGATAGGGAGGCGTCCCCGGCGGGCCTCCTGTCGCCCCGGTCCGTCCTCGGCAACGCCCTCGCCGAGTTCGGGCAGGACTACTTCTCGCTCTACCCGAACTACGAGCCGGAGGAACACGACCCCGGCGAAGAGGCGGAATATGCCCCGGCCGAGGCGACGGCCTGAACGACGAAGGGGAGGCCGTCGCCTCCCCTTTCCGTTTCCATCCGCCCTTCCGGGGCTATTTCCTGCGGCGCGAGACCAGCGTGTAGCCGACCCAGAACGCCAGCCCGGCGGAGACGGACAGCAAAATCGTCCCGGCGAGGGGAAGGTATCCGTCGAAGCGGCCAGCGGAGGCCCACCAGACGGCGACCGCAAGCCACGCCGCGGTGGCCGCAGCGTCGCCAAGCCTGGAACCCGTGCGGAACGCCAGCCCCAGCCCCCAGGCGAGAGCGGCGCCGAAGCAGACGCCAGCGAGCAACGAGGCGTCCGACAGCGTCTCGGCGGGCAGAAGGATGCCCAGCTCCCTGAGCCGCGGCCCGAGCATGCCGGGGGCCTGGACCATGGCCGCGAACCCGCAGATCGCGGCCCACAGGATGCGGGTTCGCCAGAACAGCCTTCGCCCCCAGCCGCCGACGACGAGCAGGGACTCCCAGGCCAGGATGCGGACGTCGTCGAGGAAGGTATGAACCCTCCAGATCAGCTTCTCGAACGCGTCCTCGGGCGGCTTGGGGTCGGGCTGTATCGCCGCCAGCGCCCTGTCGCCCGCCGAGCGGACGGCGGCGAGGAACGCCTCGGCCGCCCCCCTGCCCTTCTCCCGCGCCGATTCCGCCCCTTCGCGCCGGGCATCCGCCGGCAGGCTGCCGCGGAAGGCCGAGAGGTCCTCCGGGGTCAGGCAGTCGAGCTCGTCGTCGGGCACGGCGAGGCGTTCTGAGACCGATAGGGCGAGGAGGCTGTTCAGAAGCTCCGCGCTCGACGCCCGCCACTTCTCACCCGCCTGGCGGTCGGCCTCCGCCCATGCCGCCGCATCCCACAAGGTGTGGCCCGGCGGCGGGGACGGAATCCCCGCCGGGGTCGGCAGCGGCCCTGCGGGCTGCTTTCCGGGCTTGCGGAGGCCGAACATTGGTCAGCCCTCCCCGCCCTCGGCCTTACGGCACTCTTCCACGATGGGAGCGATGATCGGCTCCACCGCGGCGGTCGCGGCGGCAATCCACTCCGTCAGCTTCTTGATCTCGCGGTTCGCCTTCGGCTTCGACAGCCCCAGCTTCTCGGCGATCGTGTCCGCCTGGTCGTAGACGTCCATCGGGCTCATGTAAGCCAAGTTGCCGTAGTCCTGTACGAGACGGGATGACGAGAACGGAATCTCGACGATCTTCAGCCCGACGGCGGCCTCAAGCTTCGCCAGCTCCTTGAAGACCTGCCCGTTGCGGCAGGCGGCGAAGCCGTCGCCGTTGATGTCGTTCAGGACGAAAAAATAAGACGCGTTCTTGCCGTAGAGGTCCACGGCGGCGCGGAGCGCCCTAAAGCCGGCGTCGATGGCCGCCACGTCGGGCGTCACGGGAACGGCGAAGATCTTCCAGACCCCCTCCTCGATCATGGCTTCGGGCACGTCCGACAGCCTCTCCCACTCCATCTTCGCGGAGGTGACGTTGGCGCCGAGGTCGGTGATCGAGTGCCCGGCGGTCTGGGCGGAGTAGACCGGGTCGAAATGGCTCTCAAGAGCCGTCCGGTCCTTTGCTGCGGCAGCCAGCCCGGCGGAGGCCGCCAGCGTCACGTCCACCTTGTCCCCGCGGCTTTCGAGGAATTTCGAGAGCTTGCGCTCGTGATCCACTTCGATGACGGCGATCTTCGACCTCAACCCGTGGCGACGAAGGCTCTCGATGAGCACGAGGTCCGTCAGCGACTTGCCGACGCCGCCCTTGTCGTTGGGATTCTCGATTGCGAACTTCATGGTTTTCTCCTTCTGATCATCTGGTCTGGCTGTACGCAGGCGTCTGCAAGCCAACACTCGCTGATACGGTTACTTCTCTGAGAGGAGCGAGAGGATGGCCTCCGCCTCGATCCCGTCGTCCGCCGGAGGCGGCACCGGGTCTTCGTCGTCCGGCGGAACATCCCCAAACTCCATTCCGTCCGACCCAAAGATCAGCTCGGGTTCGGTGGCTTCGGGGACGGACTCCCCTCCCGCATCGCTTTTGCCGAGGAAGACCTCCGCTCCGGTCAGTTCCGGGATTTCCAACGCGGACAGGAGTTCGCTCCCCAGCCCCTTCTTCTGTGCCGCCACGATGGGGTCGGGACGGCGCTGAACCGAGGCAGCCCCGGCGGGCATCGCGGGCGTGAACGGGGCGGCGGCGGCGACCTCGACCTTCGGCTCGCGGACGGACCGAGAAGGGGTCTCAACACTCGCCCGGGTCGATGCGGGGAACATCCCCTTCGTGCCAAGGCAGCCCGACGCGTAGCGCTTGACGGTTCCGCCGAGGAGCGGCCGGTCGCTGGCGCCGTTCTCGTGCAGCCAGTTTCCGATCATCCGCCAGGACCACCTCTTCGCCCGCAGCAGGCGTATCGCTTCGGCCTGCTCCGCGACCACCGCCCTCGCCGACATGCTCTCCGGCGCCGAGGCCGCCAACGCAGCCAGGTCTCTCAACTGTTTCATCGCAGAGACCGCTGTGCGGCCTTTCAACGCACTGTGTGTCACGACGTCCTCCCTCGCCCCGGCGGGGCTTGTTGTCTTCCTCTCCCCTTTCTGTAGAGCGCACAAGAGTCCGCATGTCAACTTCTACATGCCTGATCTTCGGGAACCCTCGGTGAGATCGCGGGGAGGTCTCGGGGATGCCCCGAGGAGGTGTCGGGGACATCCCTGGGATTTCCCAGTGAAGGCAAGGGAAGCACCAGGGAGGAGGTAGGGAATCCATAGGGACGCTTCAGGGATTTCAATGGCTTAGGCTCGCCGGCGACCCCCGCAACCCCGTGCCGAATCCGCCCTGGAATACCGATAAAAACGTTTCACGGCCAGAGAACATCGCTTCGCGGTCAAGCAAACCCGCTTCTGCGGTCAACGAAACAGTCTCGCAAAAGGCGAGACTGCGTATTGTACTCAGTCAAACACGCATTGTTGCCCCGGTGCAGTTGTAGCCCGGTACGGGGAGGCCCGTCCCACTCTGTGGGTTCTTCGAATCCGGCACGCTGGGTAGGCGGGGCAGGGCCGTCTGTCCACCGCTGAATGGGTAACTCTGGCTGCGGAGCCGGGGTCGGATTCGAAGAACCCACGGGGTGGGACGGGCGGCGTCCCTCCGGCAAGGCGTCAAGGTAGATGGGGACATAGAGGGTTCACTGAATCCAAAAGGGGATAAAAAGGGATAGAAGAGGATATAGCGAGGACAGATGAGGACAGAAAGGGAGGAACGCTTCATAAAACAGGATGGAAGAGGAGAACCGCTTCCTAGAGCAGGATATATCGGGACATCTTGGGATTCCTGCGGATCGAAAGCGGAGAGAGAGGGAGGTTTGAGGGTGATCTCGGGAGAAAAGAGAACAAAACAGGTCTGCCGAGGCGGGAGGAGGATGGCACAGCCTGGTAGGCTCTGCCTGGCGGGCATGCCAACGGCACGCGGTGCCGCAGGCTCTGCGATGGCACAGGCATGGAAGGGGTTTACTCCGGCATTGCCTCACCTTATCTGTTGGCATCCAAACACGAAGGCGCTTGCGGTCAAGATTTCTCGCGCTACAATTGTCCTTAGCTGCAACAGCACCGGGAACAATATGCGTTCCCGACGAAAAAGGGAGGCAGGGGATGGAAAGGGATCGATTCGACCGTCGCACGAAGGGTGAGACGGATACCAAACGGACGAGAAAGGACGCCATCAAGCGCCAGCCGGACACCCCGTCCCAGGACCTGAAGTCGTGGGGCTGGCCTGGATTCACCCTCACGAGGGACCGGCTGGTCCTCCGCTCGGACATCGAACTCGCCCGCAAGGTCGCGGCCCAGCTCCGCGATTACGACCGCACCCGCCGCGGGCATGGCCCCAGCGCCGCGTCGTTGGACGCCTACCGCGCCGACGTCGCCCGCCTCCGCAAGCTCGGCCTCCTGCCCGAGCAGGCAGCCGGGACCAAAAAGACCTACTACCGCTACCGCGCCGCCCTGCTGGCCGTCTCCGCCGAGCGTGCCCGCTCGACGCTCGACTCCATGGCCGCCATGGCCGCCCGCTACGGCTACGCCTTCAATGTTGACAACGAACGGACGTCCCCTGCCCAAACATCCAATGTTGACAAGCAGGACGCGACTACCGCCCTTAACCTCAATGTTGGCATCAATGTTGACATGCTTTCTCCTATTGTCCTGCGGGACATCCCGGCGGAGGACGCCGAGGCTTGGAGCGGCTACCGGGACTTGCTTGACAAGTGCGGCAGGGCGTTCGACCGCTACCCGCCGGGCGAGGCGGAGACCATCGTGCTGAACGACGGACGCTGCCTGTGGACGCCCGAGCTCGTCGCTCCGAGCCGGAAGGCCAGGCTCGGACGCTCGAACGACGTCGAGCGGAAACAGGCGATGCTGCCCGACGGCTGGATGCACGGATTCTGGGCCGCCGTCGAGCGGTCGCAGACGGAATACCGCGACGCCTTCGCCGTCACGCAGAGCGTCGGACTCCGCCCGGAGGAACTCCAGAAGGGGGTGCTGGTCACGACGGACGGACGCGGGCTCAGGTTCGAGATCCTGGGAGCCAAGACGAACCGCGAACACGGCTTCGACCGGCGGGTGACCGAGATCGCCGAGGCCGTCCATCCCTGGCACCGCCACCTCGTCGCTCGTGCGCTGGCCACCGGCTTCGGGGCAGGGCAGACCCGGAGCCTCCCGGTCGCGGTGCGAAGCAAGAACGCCTACAGCCAGGTCTACGCCTATTTCATGCGGCAGGCGGGGTTCTGGGCCGAACCCTTCTGGCGGAACGCCTCGGTGTCCATAAAGGGCGAGGAGCTGTCACGCTTCGCGTCCGGGATGATGCTGGGTTCCGACCACCGCCCCGGCACCGTCGCCGGAGGCTTGAGGATCACCCTCGATCCCGACACCGAGACCCTGCGGCTGCGTACGGTCGGTGGACGGCTGCTGGCGGAGGCCCGAGCCGACGTCGAGCAGCCTTGGGTGCGGCATCTCGTGCGCGAATGCCACCAGTCCGGCGGAGACATCGGTAACGGCGTGCTTGCGATCGAGATTCCCGCGGTGCCCGCCGCGGACTGGAAGCGGGGCTGGGGCGAGATCGCGAAGCGGACGGATTTGTGGTCGTGCACCGCCTACGTCGCCCGGCACGCGGTGATCGCCGCCCTGAAGTCCGAGCTGGCCTTCCGTGACGACCTCACCCCCGATGAACGGAAGGTGATGATCGGCGAAGCGGTCGGACAGCGTTCCGTCCGAACCCAAGGCGGATACGGGCGTGCGTCGGCGGCCAAGGGGTCGGTGGGCATCACCAGCGCCGCCGGGATGAAGAACGGCGTCACCCGCTCCGCGTCGGCCCCGGCACGGTCGTCGGGCCCGGCGATCTGAAGGAGACGGCCATGGACGACGAAACTCTGGAAACCTTCCTGCGGCAGCAGCAGGAGATCGAGAGCCTCGCCGAGGACATCGCATGCCGCGTCGCCTCGCTCCAGGCCCGGCAGGACGCCGTGCTTGAGGCGGTTGCCGGGGCGAGGGAGATGAGCGCCGAGGTCCACTCCGGGACGAAGCGGGTTTCCCAGCGGCTCGACCTCGCATGCTCGGCGATGAACACCGTGTCGGTCGTACTCAAAGATGTCGCTGAGATGGTCATGCTTGCCTGGGAACGCGCGAAGGCCCTCAACAAGAAGATCGTAGATACCGCCAAGGTCATCGCTGATGAGCAGAACAAGCTCGCGGACTTTACCGTCAAATTCATGATTCAGGTCGGCGGGGAGAAGGCACAAGCTGCCGCACGGAAGATCAATGCTGAAACCGAAAATGGAACCCAAGAAGGAGGCAGCCGATGACTGGAGCGGATGACATCCTGAAAGCGGCTGTAAAGAAGCAGGAACTGGTCCTTCGGAACCTGCGTGGGGCATCGGACATCGTTTCCTCGCTGGAGAAAATGCAGGACCGCGTCGAGTTGAGCATGAAGTCCGTGCGTGGACCTATACGCGACTCGGCTAAAGAGATCGAGAGAATGGGTAGGATGACCGAGGACATCATGAAATCCATGACGGACAGCGTCGGGGTCCTCCGCGACCTTCTCGGACCTCTGGACATGCTCGTTCGAAGCATGGCTACGATCTACAAAAACGGCATCAAGACCCATCTCGGCGCTATCAAGTCTGAACTTGAATTGTACTTTAAGTTCATCCGGAGGATCATGGAGGCCATCCGCTCCTGATTCTTGATGCTACGCAGACGAGCTGCGAAGCTGCTTGGCATGGGACGGAGAGCGGACAAACGAAAAGGGGGCGTGCAGCCCCCTTCCGCATTCCCGGCCCCGCCCGATAGCCTTCAGGCGGCCTCGTCGATGGCGTCCGGGTCGAAGCCGTTCTTGAAGACCTCCGTGCCGAAGCCGGTCTTCAGGATCTGCGTCCGCAGGGCGGCACGCTCGCGCATCGCAGCCGAGAGATGGCCCAGGATTTCGGACACCTCATCCTCCAGCCTCGCGGCGTAGTCCCGCCAGCCCTCGATTCCCGCCGGGTCGGCGGGGGTCGGCAGCCCGTCGTTCTCGAAGTCGCTCATCGCCCGTCTCCCTCTCTACATGATGCGCCCGATCTTCGGGCGGCGCTTTTCACCTTCGGCCGGCGCGGGGCCAGCCTCGTTAGCCGGCGTCGGGCCGGGGACCGTTTCGACCACCGCCGCGGACGGCGCCTTCACCTCCGCCGGGGGCGGGGGAGGCTCCGGCGCGGCGGCAGGAACCTGAACTGGTGCTGCTGCCGCTGCCTGCTGCTCGCACGGGGCAAGCGTCCCCGGCTGTGCCTCGTGCTGCGCCTCGCAGAACCATTTCGTCACCCGGGCCGTTTTTGTGTCCGGCGGGATGATCCCGGCCTCCTTCAGCCCGGCGGCGATCTCTTCCCAGGCCAGCCCCTTCGCCCGGAACTCCGCGACGGTGGCCAGCTCGGACATGAACGCGGCCTTGGCAGCCTTGCCCCCCGCCATCCGCTTCGCATCCAGCCGCCTTTCCAGGCAGACCCTCAACGCCCCGGGCGTAGGGGTGTGATCCTCTGACATGTCCGCCTCCCTCATAGCGTCCGTTGGGCTCCCTAGTGGCTCCCGCAAAGCGGGTCCTTCGCATGCCCCGCACGTGCCGTGCGTAGCTCGGTACGATCCCGCAAGGCGGGTTCTACGAATCCCACTCCGTGGGTTCTTTGAAGCCCACTTTGTGGAACCCCCGAAGCCCGTCCGACGTCCGCACTGTTGATCTCTATATAATACGTTGCGGCAATTCTGTCAAGTTGAAATCCTGTCTTGCCCCTTTGTGCCCCCTTTTCTCCCCTTCCATCCCCTTGGGTTCGGCCCCCAAGCAGCTTCGGGGGACGATGGCACAGCCCTGCTGGCAGCGCCTGCGGGGCATTTGACGTATGCAGCCATGCAGCGCTACCCTTCTTTCAGAAATGTGTTTGCATGCCACACCTTGTTGCATGCGCGGCTCATGACGGGAGGACGGTGATCATGACGGGAGGACGGTGAGATGGCGACGACCGCGGCGATGAAGCGTCAGGACGGGCAGCTTGGCATCAACTGGCGGACGGAATCCCCGGACGGGGAACGCACCGGGTTCGTGCCGGTTGCGCGTGGCGACCTGAATGGCTCCCCTTTGTTCTCGCCCAGCCGGAGCGCCGTGCTCGCGAAGGCGGCCCTGGCGGTGTCCGTCGAGATAGCCCGCGGCAAGCTGTCCGACGCGCGGGATGCCGACTTCTCGATGCTGAAGCCGAGCCTGTCGAACCTGGAGCTCAGCTACCTGACAATCGAGATCGGCGGCGCCCGGGACTATATGCCTCGCACGGCTGAGCCGTCCAAGGCTCTGTCGATGTGCGAGGGCGTGCGTCTCGAACACCTTGAAGACGGCGTCCGCCGCGCCGCCGAGGCCCGCGTCATGCAGGCGGCTGCCGAGACGCTGAAGACGGCGTTCGACTACGGCATGCGGGTCGCGTTCGAGACGAAGGGCGTGCCGACTCCCGACGACCGCAACGACGCCCGCCGGGTGGCCTTCCGCATGCCTGCCAGGCAGAGCCTATCAGGCTGTGCCATCGGGCAGGAGGCCCTTGCGGTCGCCTCGACCCGCCTCGTCATGCGGCCTCCCCTTGATCATCAGGTCCAGAGCTCGTCTCTCTCGAAGAGCGAATACGACCCGTTCAAGGCCCGTGAGCGCCGCTCGTACAAGCTTGCCCTCCGGGACCTGCCCGCCGAGCTGGGCCAGCCTTGGCTCCGCCCGGAGGAGGTCGCCGCACGCTACGCCGGCGGGCCTCCCGTCGAGCCGTTCGTCCGTCCGTCCGGTGCCGCTGCGATCATGAAGGGGGTCGCTGAGGGCCTGCGGCGGCCCGAGCGGACCGAAGCCGCCCGGTCGTCGGGCGGACTCAAGATCTGAGGAGGAACAGACGATGAAAGTCTTCGGCAGCCCGGACGGGGCGGAAGGTCGGTTCGCCCGGGCACTGCTGCTCGGCCTCGCCTTCGCCGCCGCCGGCACCCTTCTGGGGGTCTTCGGTGTCCCCCTGCTCGTCCACGCGGCGCACGGCCTCGGGGCCATCGCGGGCACTCTCGGTGGTCTCGGCACGGCAGCCGCGGCAGTGATCGCGATGATCGCCGTGCGTGCCGCCGTCTCCGCCCTCGGACGGCTCCGCTGACCCGTAGGGCTTCGGGTCTCACCCGATAACTTGACATTCTATCCTTATCGTGTTATGCATGGTGCGTAACCGAAGGAGATGAACTATGCTCGACATCCTGACCGTCGCCTCCGCCTCTGTGCTCGCGATACTCGTGCTGTGCAACGCCTCGATCGTCGCCCGCACCGCGGTCGGCGCCGTCTACGACAGCCTCCAGCCCTCCCTGTTCGCCGGCTTCGTCGCCGCCGGTTCCGCACTCTACGGCGTGAACGCGTTGCTGACGGGCCTTCTGTGAGCGCCGACGACGAAGCGGCATTGTCCGCAAGCCTCGGCCGCCTGCTCGAAGAGTCGGAGCGGTCGAGGGAATCCCTGTGCGGGTTCGCGTCCGATCTGCGTGACGCACGGGCCGACTTCGCCGGCATTCGGACGGATTTAGCCGACCTGCGCGACGGGCTGGCGCCCCTGAAGGACGATCTGAAGCTGGTCCTGGACCAGCTCCGGGAGCTGCTCCGGAGGCAGGGATGAGACCCGCCTTCCGGCTGGCCGCCCTGCTCTCCGCTGCGGCCATGCTGCTGGCCCCCTCCGCCTCGGCGGGGCAGCCCCCTTCTCTCGACCAGGCCCTGTCCCTTCTCGGGCCGGACTACGCCGCCGCGGCCGGGCGGACGGACATCGTGTTCACCCGCAACCTGCCCTACGGGGTCTTCGGCACCTACCGCCCGGATTTCGGCGTGCTGCTGCTGTTCCCGATCGATGACGGCTGCATCCTCGCCTCCGCTCTCGCCCACGAACTCACCCACGCCCGGCGGCTGCCGCGCGGCGGCTGGACCGAGGCCCCTCCCCCGGGGATGGATGCCGACGCCTACGCCGAGGCCGCGTTGCGGGAGGAGGCGGTCGCCCACGTCGTTCAGATCGAGACCGCCGCCCGGCTCGGGTGCGCCGACCGTCTGCCCCCGGGGCTGGCCGAGATCGTCCGTCCGGTGCTCGCCGCCGGGCCGGGTGAGGCGAGGCTGCGGGCCTGGACGGAATCGTCGCCCACGGCTGCGGGATACCGCGCCGGCTTCCGGAAGCGGTTCGCTGCGCTGCACCGATGATCCTCCCATGGACGCCCAAACCCGGAAGTTGTAGAAAGCGTGAAGAGCGGGGGTCTTGGGTTGGTCCCGCCAACACCCTCTTCCGGCTGCTACGAAAACAAGGACGACATCAGACGCATGCTCCACAGACAAGATGCGAAGCTGCTTGGCATCAGAAGCGAGGCCGCTAAGCTGCTCCTGGATGCCGAGGAGCGGGCCGATCTCTGCCATCCTTCAGACCGCCCGGCGGCCGTCCGAGAGTCCGTCCGTGCGGTGCTGAATTCCGTCCGCCGGATGATGGCCCCGTACCTGCCTCACTGACTCAACGAGCTTTTGGCCGATGACCGGCGGCTTTAACTGAAGCTATGACGGCGATTGGCAACCACCTGAATGTTCGAGAAGAAGCTTAACTATTTTCTCGTGATAACGCAGTGCAAGGTTTGGCGCGTCTGGTCCGTAGACACCTTCCTCCGTGAAGATTCGAGATATTGTTTCGCGCTCCCTCTGCCGTTCACGTTCGTCGCTTCTAGCGCTCCGCACCCAATCAGGTTCAGTTCGGTCAAACCAGTTAAGCCCCCGCATATAGTGGTATGCTGTACTCAAGGCATAAAGCCCTCTCGGCGACATGCCTTCCGGGGCTGGCAGAAGAGCCAACTCCGAAGAAACTCGCTTTAGTTCATCTAGAACAAGGCCTTCATCATCAATTCGATAGCTGGGAAGGTCGAACCGCTCTTCATTCCACTCGGTGCTGTAACGTATGTCGTCTTCCCTTGCTAGCATTCCATGTTCCCACAGTTGCGCAAGCTGGGAGCCAGCGTCGCTCATCGCTATGCCCAAGGCACTCGAAGCAATCTCCTCATCGACGCGTCGAAGCAACAGACACAGATTCAGTGCAAAGAATCGTTCCACAAGTTTGATCCCGGCATTGCCGGGCTGGGTGTCCACGGGGACCGCAATTGTGCCGAAATGGTCTTGCATAGGGATTATCACGCGGAAGAACTTTTCAGTATCGAGAACCAATGGGGAAGGCATTCCCATTTTCATAATCCGCGACTGGACAAGCTTGAGGCCAATGTTCCGGCAATGTGCTAGGCCGATGTCCTTTAAGGCGACATGCAGGTTCGACCGCATCAGGGGATAGTGCCTCCAGTCATCCCGGATTATTTTGTTTCTTGGCCTCGGAACCTGTCTGTTAATGAATTCTATCCTGTTGCCAAGATGGACAATGGCCATGGCTTTGGCACTTTGGCCGATAGCTTCATAGTCACGGGTTGAATGGTGCTCGGAATACCAATATCCATGCACGAACGCATTAACGGCGAGTTCTTTCAACGCCATGCCGAACGTTCTCTGGTTGAAGCGGGACGGAGCAATCCTTTCGCCCCTAAAAATCTCTACGGGGTCACTAACTACGTTCTCGATGCTAGAGACAACGTCGAAGACATCTCCCCCCAGCCTGTAGATATTGGGATACATTTTGCCGCCCAAGCCGGATCGCTCCCGCTCCTGGCTGGGTTCCCCAGGCGTCAAATGGTCAAGCGGGGAAACTCTTGTCATACACTCCTTCGTATTGTTGCCAAGAATGCCTTTGTGGTATCGGAACGAACGCTCTGTCCATCCCATAATGTCTTTTTTAGAGACATCAGGACCGTAGCCGGACCGGACGTAAATGGCGCTTTCCAGTTGTCCATTCCTGCCCAATGCGGCCAAAGCTTCATCAAGGCATCCCCTTCCATCCTCGTTGACTCCCAGCCCAAGCAAGATCGGGAGATCGTTCGGGGCATACCGGGTCTCGATGGCATTAGGCTTGATGGCGGCGCGGCGTTCCAGATACCTGGAGATGGAAATCGATGTGAGTTGCGTGTCCCAATCTGATAATTCCCTCCCAGCCCCAAAATCATTCTTGATCTTATCCAGCACCGACCGCGGCCTATTTGTGATCCGTTTAAGATTCCAGCCAAACGTTCCCTGCTCTATTTTTTCTGAAATGACCAGATAGCACCATTCCCCCTTATGCTCCTGTCGGCAATATAGCAGGTCAATTTTTCGCACTGGGAGCCAACCGAATGTATTTTTAAGAAATGACTCTATGTATTCAGGGGCAATAACCCTGCTCTGTAACCGAATAATTCCTTTAACAAATTCGACGCCAATAGCGATACAGCCAGAGCCATCCTCCTGGTTGAGGATCGAAAGCACGAACTCAGGAGGAAGCGTCCCATATATTCTATCGCCGTCACTTCCGTCGCTGACGCTAAAAATGGGAATGTATCTGAAATTGGAATTCAGGGCCCGATCCATGCGGAGTGACAACGTTCCGTCATCGAGCCGCTTGATGGTAACGTCTGCTTTCATTTTGATAATGCGCTTTCGCTTCGTTCTCTATTGTTCTCAGACGGCAACAAACTGGATGCTGAAATTGAACAAGCACAACTCCGTCCTAGAGGACATGGGCCATTGCCCGCACATGTTCCGCAGCATTCGTGTACGCGTCGCATACCTTCACCTTGAGTATGCATGGACTCGCCATGCTCGTCACCCTTCCGTGCATGCTGCGGCGTTCGTGGCCGCCGCCTGCTTCACGATCAAGTGGCCGTCGTTGGATTGTGTTGACATGCAGACTATCACGCGCTTGTCTTACTTCTAAGACACCAACGGGAACCGGCAGCCGACGGCGTTCCGCCGCACGGTTCCTCGATCCGCAGACGCTCACGCGTCCGTCCTCCGCACTCCTCGTGTTGGCATGACGACGCATTACAATCACAAAAGGAAGCAATCATGAGCAAGCTGGTCATCATCTGCGAGAAGCCGAGCCAGGCGAAGGACGTCCGGGCGGGACTCGCCGGAACCCCGTTCGCGAAGGCCGAGGTCCTCGCGGCGCAGGGGCACATCATCAAGCTCGCCGAGCCGCACGAAGTGAACCCCGCCTGGGAGAGATGGAGCACCGAGGTGCTGCTGCCGCCGCAGGGGCGGTATCCGCTGAAGGCGGACACGGGCTCCGGCAAGCCGGAGCGGCTGAAGCAGATCCGCGAAGCCCTGAAGGACGCCTCCGAGGTCATCATCGCCACCGACTGCGACCGCGAGGGCGAAGGCATCGGCCGCGAGATCGTCGAGTTCCTCGGCTTCAAGGGCCCCGTCAGGCGGGCGTTGTTCACCGCCCAGGACAAGAAGACGATACAGTCCGCCTTCTCGAAGCTGAAGCCGGCGTCTGAGCTGGAGGGTGTCTACCAGGCGTTCATCGCCCGCCAGCAAGCCGACCAGGTCTACAACCTGTCGCTCACCCGCGCCGCCTCCGTCCTGCTGCCGCACGAGAAGGGCAAGGCGATCGGCATCGGCCGCGTGAAGACCCCGACGATGGCCATCGTCTGCATGCGCGAGCTGGAGATTCAGAGGTTCCAGGTCAGGGACTACTACGAGATCTCCGCGACCGCCAAGGTGGCCGCCGGAGGGTTCCAGATGCGGCACGTGGGCAAGGACCGCATTGAGGACAAGGCGAAGGCCGAGGCTATCGCCAAGGCCGCCGAGGGCTACAGCGGCCCGCTGAAGGTCAAGGTCAGCGACGAGCGGCAGGCGCCGCCGAAGCTGTTCGACCTCCCCGCGCTACAGAAGGCGTGCTCGGCCCGCTTCGGATGGACCGCCGCCAAGACGCTGGAGGTGGCTCAGGATCTCTACGAGGCCCACGTCATCACGTACCCCCGCGCCGAGAGCCGCTACTTGTCGGAGAGCATGATCCTCCAGGCCGCGGAGCTGATGCCGCAGCTCGCCCGTCTCTACGGCGTCGAGACCCCGGACGAGCCCGTGATCAGGCGGGGCAAGGACGGCGTGTTCTCCGACAAGGCCCTTGAGGGCGTGTCGCACCACGCCGTCATCCCCAACGTCAACGGAGACCTCAGCACCATCCCGGGATTGGGCGGGGACCCGCGCAGGCTGTTCGACCTCGTCGCCCGCGCCTACCTCGCCGCCCTGCTGCCCGACCATCTCTACCGCCAGACCGTGGCCACCCTCGACGTGCAGGGCCACGAGTTCCGGGCGACCGGACGGATCACCACGTCGCCGGGCTGGAAGGCGGTCTACGAGGAGGTGACCGAGGACGAGGCGGCGGACGATGGCGAGCAGTCCCTGCCGGCGATGTCAGACGGCGAGGCGGCGGCCCTGTCGCAGGCGAAGGTCGAGTCGAAAAAGACGAAACCGCCGCCCCGCTACACCGAGGGCTCGCTGATCGCGGCGATGCAGGACGCCTGGAGGTTCCTGCCCGCCGACCGCGCCGACCTCCGCGAGCGGCTGAAGGAGGCCAAGGGTCTCGGCACGCCGGCGACCCGCGCCGAGGTCATCAAGGGCCTGAAGGATCAGGACTTCCTCGTGGCGAAGGGCAAGAACGTCGTGCCGTCGGAGGCGGCGCTGGAGCTCTACCGTCTGCTGGCGGAATCCGCTCCCCGGCTTGTGGACCCCGGCGTGACCGCGCTGTGGGAGACCGCCCTCGACGAGGTCGTGCTGGGCAAGCGGCCCGCGTTGCAGGTCGTGAAGTCGGTCGCCGACGACGCGGCCAAGATCATCGAGGTGCTGAAGTCGAAGGCACCGGAGCGGCCTGCCGGCGGGGCCGACGGCGCCCCCAGCGAGAAGAAGCTGGCCTTCGCCCGCAAGCTTGCGTCCGAGAAGGGCGTGCCGCTGCCGAAGGGGGCGGAGACGGACTGGAAGGTCTGCTCGGCCTTCATCGACGACTGCCTGAAGGCAAACGGCGGCAAGCTGCCGCCGTCTGAGAAGCAGATCGGCTTCGCCCGCAAGCTGGCCACCGAAAAGGGCATCCCGCTGCCCGACGCGGCGACGAAGGACGCGAAGGTGTGCTCGGCGTTCATCGACAAGTGCCTCGCGTCCGGCGGCAAGGGCGGAGGCTCCCGCTTCGGAAGCCGGGCGGCGTAGCCAGACATGCGGTCATTGACCTTAGGCGGTTCCGGACGTGGCTCCTGCTTTGTGTGAAGGCACACAAAGTCAAGACCACACTGGAATCGCCGAAATGGCTTCTGCTGCATGAGGATGATGGATGCACAAATCCGGACAGTGTCTGCCTGAAAGGCGCACCACGTAGGCCGAGAGGATTCATTCTTGAATTTCTGCATTTTGTAGGCATCATTCCATTGGATCAACGGATATGTGGAGAGCTTCCCAATGCACGGCTCAGCCTTTATCCCGCTTGTGGGGTCGTACCTGGACAAACCGGCTGACCTCAAGGCAGTTTCAGACGTAAAGGTTGTGACCCCTGCCGGCGACGTTGTCCGAATTCCCACTGACGCAATCAAGCACTTACAAAATGTTGATGCGTCAGGAGAGTTGGTGCGGTTTTTCCTAAACCCTGAAGCTGAAATTGAAGTTACAATAAAGGGCGATATGATAACCGCTTCCAGAGCAGGCACTAACACAATTTACAAATATCTTGATGATGGCGGCACAATTTCGAAGAGCCGGGACGATCTGGCCGCAGATCCCGTATGATATCCCCTTCTGTATTGATATTTTCCACCCGGGGTGACAGCCATACTGAGGCTGTCCTCCGGCGTCTATCGTCCAATGCCCATCCCCTGTTGATTGATTTTTCTGAATTTGGGAAGAAATATTTTTCCTCTTTTCGTGTGGACAACGAGAGTGAGTCCATCTGGATACATTCTGCTGATGGAGAAATCTTCAATCTCGACTCGGCCCCTTCTGTTTGGTGGCGGCGCCCACAACCTTTTGCGACAACAATCGAGAACGATCCCGTTGCTAGCGGATACATAGCGGGCGAAGCCCGCCATTATTGGGGCAGCGTAGTTCAGTGGCTTCTACATAAATCCGAATTTATCAACAACCCCAACAAGCACAGACAGATTGATAGAAAGACGTATCAACTAGCGTCCGCTAAACGTGCTGGGTTTTCGATACCATCCACATGCGTATCATCTTCCGTGCAAGCCATAGAGACGTTTCTTTTGAATCACCCTAAGGTTATATTTAAGTCGTTCTCCGGTTCCGAAGAATTTTGGCAACCCACACGTATCTGGCGGGACGAATACAGATCAATTATAAGGAACACCGGAGCATGCCCCGTTATATTTCAAGAGCTTATCAACGCAACCTTTGAGTACCGTGTGATTGCGATAGATGGAGAGCTGTTCTCAGCTAGAACCGACCTACGAGATTCGAGATACCCATATGATGTTAGGATCGACACCAAGCTAATACGCCATCCTTGCAAACTTGATTATTCCATACAGGATCGGATCAAAAAATTCATGGATGATGCTGGCTTGGTATATGGTGCTTTTGATCTTCAGGAAACTAGCAGTGGAGACTTTTACTTTCTAGAAATTAATCCGGGAGGCCAATTTTTGTATATTGACGATCTGTTCGGGGGGCAAATATCAGCCGCAATGGCGTGCGCACTCTCAAAGAGAAGCGGCGGCACACCAACCTACGAAGAGCATGCGATGCAGCGGCAAGAGGATTGGGCGCAACCGCTGGCGTTCTCGATACCTGAGAAAATAAACCACTTATCCTAGTGGTGTGCACCAAACGGACCTTTATGTACGTAGAGCGAGACAATCATCTGCTTCAGAACACTAGGCTATTAGCATGATTTATTGCTCATCATCGTCATAATATCCGTCCCACCAACTATCCGTATCGATTGAATAATCAACGCCTTCAAAACTGGTGATGTCGTCCACCGATGACCACATCGTCACGCGAAACGGGAAGCTTTTATCTATCGCCGCACCATCTCCTCGTCGGAAGTCTGAGCTGGAGCCCCACTGGAGTTCGACGCCGATAGACCCAGAAACCATGAATTTGATGACGTCATGAGTTATGGCAACGACTGCCAGATCTTCAATGCAGACTTCATCTATGCAATGGTGAGTGGCAATTTCATCAATGCTTTCAATGGTTTCTGAGATGAAGGTCGAGACAACCTCTTCGTCGATCTGGTCATAAACGGCATCAAGCACTTTACTACGACATTCGTCAAAGGATGCGAAGAGCCCTTCCATAGCTGCGAGAGCACCCCGCACAAAGACGTTGATCTCTGATTGGTCAGACACCAGTGAACCCGGCCTAACATGGGTGTATTTACTGAGTCGATCGATCGCCTTGATTGCCTCACTGTGAAGATCACCCACATCTACGCCTGCCCCTTCAATGAACTCATCGGGCAACCCACCTTGTGTCGCGTACTTTGCTCTTTGCCTACGCGTCGGACCGTTAGTGTTAGGCTCTGGTTCGTACCACTTACACTTAGTCACTTCAGGATCGGGAGCCAGCCGATGCAAAATATGAGTGAACAATTCTCGGATGCCGGCGGCAAAAAGGTTCAGGCCGATTGGATTCTCTATGTCTGCTACGACACGAAGGGAGCCACTCATGACCACCTGTTCAAAGGAATCGAGCGGCAACCTCTCTAACTCGGGAAACTGGTCTGACAAGGTGATATCTCGCATAATAGAGGGTGAACAGTATGTACGGATTTGGGCTCGCCTTATGGCCCTGAATCGCCACCCTGCCTCGAAGCTGATCTCGGAGGCAAGGGCCAGTTGGGCTCCAACCACTTCAGGCAGAAATGCCAAGCAGGAAGGCGATCGTGACCGTAGACGGCGCTGCTGAGTCGTGTGCATTAGACGGGCCTTACGTAAATTGGCAGGCAGAATTCTGCGCTTCTGCCCAGCTACAAGCGACACGATCCATATAACTTGGCCCACTTGCATCCTAGAATTGGGCTTGAGACGACCGCATGCAGACGCTCAGCGGGAGCCAATTGGTCGCGGCTTGGGAGGCATCCTGACACCACTCGCAGCAGTTCACCTCAACCCGAAGCCCTTCGGATCACAGACAAGCACGGACGGAACTCCGCGCCATCCCGGGCATGAGTGGGGCTCCACTCCACATGCGGGAAAGAAGCCCCTCGCACCGCGCCCGCAGATCACCGCTTGATCGCCATGACCGCCTGCGTGCCGCCAAAGATCTTTGAGAACTTCGTGCCGTCGGCCTCGGTCATGAGCACGGGCAGCGGCGAGGTGGAGCCGCCCGTGGCGACCCACGACCCCCAGCAGTAGGCGTCGCCGGTCCCCCGCTCGATGCCGCACGAGAACGAACGCCCGGTCGCGATGTCGTCCCATTTCCGTCCGCCGGCGACCGGCACGGGACGTTCGACGACGGTGGAGCTCGTCCCGTCCCCGATCTCGCCGGCCGGGTTGAGGCCCCAGCAGTAGGCGTCCCCGACGGCGGTGATCCCGCAGGCGTGCTTGAAGCGGGCCGAGATTTTCGCGAAGGCAAGGCGGTCTGCGGTCCCGGTCGGCCCGTCGATGCGGACGGGCTTCAACGGGTTCGAGCGGTTGGCGCCGAGCCCGAGGCGGCCGTCCCCGTTGTAGCCCCACGCCCACACCAGCCCCGTGCCCTGCTCGATCGCGAAGGTCTGCCCTTCCCCTGCCTCGATCTGCGTGAAGGCGACGTAGCTGCTCGCCCCCGACGGCATGCTGACCTGTCGGGGCCGAGACCGCGTGCCTGTGTCCACCGCCGTCCCCGTGCGGCCGGAGTCCGAGCGCCCCCAGCAGTAGGCCGCCCCGGTTCCAGACTGGATGCCGCACGAATGACGGTCGCCCGTCGAGATGTCGGAGTATGTCAACGCGTCGCTGAGCGACGTTGGGCCGTGGACCCGCGTCGGCACGCCGTAATCCACGGAATCTCCGGTGCCGCCTTCGTAGTCGGTCTTCGAGCTGCCCCACGTCCATGCCGTGCCCGCCGTGTCGAGCGCAACGACGTGGGAGTCGCCCGCGGAGATCTTCGAGAAGCTGAGACCGCCGGCGACGGCGGACGGGGTCTCCGACCAGTGCGCGGCCACGGTCCCGTCCCCCAGCGTGCCCGTGCTGCCGTTGCCCCAGCAGTAGGCCGCCCCGGTTCCACCCCTGATCCCGCAGGCGAAGCTGGCGGTGTCGGCGCCGGAGGCGATGGCGAGCGTCGTGAAGTCGAGCCCATCGTCCTCGCCGGTCGGCCCCCACAGCCGGTAGGGCCGCTGCATGCCGTCGTGTAGCGGACCGTTGCCGAGCATGCCGAAGGTGTCGGCGCCCCAGGCGAACGCGTTGCCCGCGAGGCTCGCGAGGATCACTGAGACGCGGACGATGCCCGCCGCTGAAGCCTTTCCGTCCGTCACCGAGAAGTTGAGGTCGAAGTCGCCGAGCCGGCCCGACGGCGGTGTCCAGCTCCAGGTGAGGTTCATGTTGTCGGTGAGTGACCCGGCGGTCGGGAACAGCGACGAGATTGTCAGGGCGTCGCCGTCAGCGTCGGAGACGGCGGCGAGCATCTCGGCCGCGGTGATGTCCACCGGCTTGTCCCTCGTCGTCGTCTTCAGCACCGTCGATGCGATGACGGGCGCCGCGTTCGGGGCACCCGGCGACGGCGGAGGAAAGGACGGACCGCCCCCGCCGGAGGATCTGGCGAGGCCGGGATAGTAGAATTTCGCTACGGTTTCAGCGGTAGCGGCCATCGACGAGAGCATGGCGACCGCAGCCGTGCCTGCGACGAGGAGCGGCCGAAGCGGAGAAGGGTGTCCCCCCTCTCCGCTTCGGCCAGTGTCAGCATGAGTTTTCAGCGATCTACGCATCCGCATGTCAACACTTTATTGTCAAAAGATGCCGTCGATGGCGTCGCGGCAGGAGCTGCTGTCCGACAGTGCGCGGCGGACCTCTCTCATCACAATTTCATTCTGTGCGTCGGACAGGCGGATGGCATCGAACTTCCCCGATCCAGGATAGTAGTTTCCACGGTCGGCTCCGGTGAGATACCAGCCCAGCGTGTTGCGCTTGAGAGTGATGCCGGTTGAGCCTGCGGCGTACTTGTAGCTTTTCGCCCAAGCACCGCCCTCGCAGTAGCGGTAGATCGCCCCGGCACGCTTGGTCTTCGGGATTCCAAGTCTCGCGAGCGCCTTCTCGGCCCTCTCCGCCTTCTCGAAGACCTCCTTAACGCTGACGGTGCGGGCGTTGCAGCTCCGCTGTGCACCGTCGAGCACGCTCTCGATCTGCTCTTCGTTGCCCTTGACGATCTTGACGCCCTTGTTCGCCTTCACGATTCCCATGGTGATCTCCCGTTCGTTTGTGTCGAGCCGTCGGCCCGTCCTTCATAATCACACCATGACACGGAAGGGGGATATTGTCAAGTTGTTCTTTGCGTTTTCCTCTAAGACAAAGAATGTTTACATGGCCTACTCCTTCCTGTTTTTCGGTATGCATCGAGTGGAAGATTTTTCTCTTTGAGGAAAAAATTTTAGACGAGATCACATCTTCGGCCCAGAGATGCCCGAGTCCTTCCGTCCACCTGACGGGCGGCGGTCGAGTTCGTCCGACCGACGGCGGGCGATGTCGTCGAGTCCGTCCAAGATTCCCTTGAACAGGGCGGCGGCCCCGGTGCGGCGGGGGGCCGGGGCCTGCTCCGCCTCGTGGCGGGCCGGAGGAGCGGCGATCCTGGCGGCGACCTCCGGCTCGGGCCTCGGCTGCGGCCTCGCCTCTTCGGCGCTTATCGAGCTGCGGAACCGGTCGAGCAGGTCGTCGCGGATGCCCGCCATCCTGGACGCAGCGACCGCCCGGTCGGCGGCCAGCGGGTCCCAGCGCTCGTCTTCCCTGCCGTTCATGCGGCATTCGACGGCGTACTGCTGGCGTTCCGTCATCGTGAACAGCGGTCCGTCCGGGGTGAGCATGACGGGCGGACGCTTCGCGGAACGCACGAGCATCAGCCGGGCGGTGGCCTCGGACTCCAGCGCGGAGGGCGTCCCCATCCCGTTCCGCTCCGCCATGTGCGCGACGGTGCCGACGGCGAGGCGGAGCGTCACCCGCACGGCCTCGGCGATGTCGGCGTCGGTCGGCTTCGGACCGAGGCGCCCCGTCTCGGGGTCGCGGTGCAGCTCGGCCGCGAGATAGGTCCGCTCAAGCATAGTGGTCGCGTAGATAATATCCCGGTCGGAAGCCTTCATGACCCCGGCGATTCCGCCGAGCACGTCAACCGCCCGCGAGGCGGCGCCGACGAGCGTCGGGTCGCGGTACTCGCTGTAGAATTCCAACACCGTCTGCCACACGCTCGGATCCATCGCCATCGCCGCTCTCCCGCCGGTTTCACCAAATTGTGCAGATCATAACATGTCTGCATGCAAACTTCAATTGCTCACGGCGCCGGATGCTCCGACCGCCAAGTATGTTGACAAATTTGAGCGTGCGTGTTATGTTAGCCTCTGGAGGTGAGACATGTTGACGTTCGGAGCTTTTCTGAAGCCGCTGCCGCGGTCGCCCGATGCGGACCGCAGCGTTCTGGCGGCTGCCGTTGCGTTCGCGATGGAAAATCCCGGCCACCCCGCGTGCCGCGAGATCGTCGCCGTGCTCGCGCGGGGCGACGGAGACGTCGAAAAGGCGGAGATCGCCCGGCTGCTCGCGTCGGCCGAGGCCCCGCGGCGGGAGAGAATGCATTGAACGGGAGAAAGGCGATGACGGATGCGCCTGCGGGGCATGTGCGCGAGCGGCGCCGGAGGCGGCTGGCCGACCTAGCGGCGAAGTCGAGAGCGATGGTGGAGGATCAGGCGGAACGCCGTGCCATGCACCTCGTGGAGCGGATCGCCGAGGCCGACGAAGGCGCCGCAATGTCCGCCAGCGAGGCGATCAAGGCCCTGCCGCGGGGCGATGGGAAGCAATGAAGAACGGGGCCCGGAGAGTGTCCCCCAGGCCCCGCTGAAAACGTCATGCACAGCCCTTCAGGTCACGCCACGGAGCGAACCAAGCGGTTCACGACGACGTAGTCGGAGAGCAATTCTTCGATCCGCTCAGTAATCTTCGACATCACCTCCTCGTCGCCGCGGATATCGAACTGGCCGCACCTGCGGACAATGCGACTGTAGAGCCCCGCCGTGTGATGCCAGCCGAAGCGGGAAAGCAAGCCGTGCAGGACGTTCCGCACAAGCACCGGATCGTCGCTCGGCAGGAAATGAAGCCGCCGGCCGACCGGCACCTTCTTCGGCTTCGCCTTTGCTTTCGCTTCAGCCCGCTTCCGGCGCCTGCCGGGGTCCCGCCCGCCCGGGAATCGAATCACCTGACCCATGACAATCTCCATGGATGATCGCCCCTCATCGAGGCACATGCATGAATGTACGCCTTACTAAGCCGTTGTAAGGACACTGTTTTCCTGTCGATATGACATCAATTTCCGGTCAGCTATTGCCAGCCTGCTGGATAATACTGTAAATGAGCTTTTGAGAGATGCCAGCGTTTACCAGCTTGCTGGCAAATACAGGAGACGGCTAATGTCCGAACGCACGACCCCGGACGACGATTTTCCTCTGTCCGTATCGGTCGAGGATGACGGGAAGAGGCTGCGACTCGCCTTCGATGGCGACCCCGCCCTGTTGGCCGACTTCGTGGCTGCCTGGAATCGGCGCCCGAAACGAACGCTGGCGGCGTTCAAGCGGTTCGTCACGACACAGGCCAAGGGGGCCGCCCCGCCCGTCCGCGACCGCCGGGGGACGTTCAACCCACGTGTCCCGTCCGCGATCTACGATGCGTTCAAGGCGGCGTGCGAAGCGGCCAGTCCGCCCGTGACGCAGGCGCAGGCGATCGGGATGGTCCTGAGCCGCTACGTCAGCCTATCCAGCAAGCGGCGCCGGGCACTCCGCATCGACGGCAAGGCCGTAACGGATCATCTGGGGCAGCGGGTGATGAAGACCCCCCGCCGCGAGGAGTTCGCACGGCCGGAGTTCGACGCAGAACCGAAGGTGAAGGTGCACTACGACCCAGGGTCGGAGCTGAAGCAGGTCGTCGAGGAGCTGATCGACGACGTCGGCGTGGGCAAGTCGCGGTTTTTCGCCTTCGTGCTGTCCGAGGCCACCGCCGAGGTCGGCAGTCCGCAGCCGTAGCGCCAACGCGATGCCTCGGGCCGGCGGACGGAGCAGCATCTTGCCCCGTCCGCACTAGGTTCGGAATTGCTACATCCACCCATCGATCACGTCGGACAACGTGTCGTAGCTTGCGCCGATCACCAGGATGGTCTCACCACTATGAAGGACCATCTGAACCCCCAGCGTGCGTTCACGCCAAACTTCGATAGACGCGATTCGAACGCCAAGCCGGAATCCTTCGGAATCCCGAAGGAGGATCATAGTTGGGGTTGCCCCTTCATATCGCAGCGCGGAGTCCCCCGAGGAAAGCCGCGCATCGGTCCGTTGCGGTTCGGGGGAGTGGCATGGCCTCGGTGTCGGGCGACAGGCCGCAGACTTGGCACCCGTACCCTCCGCCATAATTTTTTTCACATGCGCGGCAGCCTCGGCGCGAACGCCGCGATCAAGCATACCAGCGGCCCCCGTCCCGGAGAGATTCTGCCGGTCGATCTTGCTCCTCCAGTCGCCCAGAGGGTTGAACTCAGAATAATTATCTTCAGCGTGGATCGGAACCCACTTTGCGTCTCGCTCCTGGGCTCGACGATCGATCCGCTCGAAGAAGCCTTCATTTTCATGATTGCGGTCGGGCATCACGCAGCTCCAACGTTTGACGGATGTCGGTCGAGGCTCACGGGCTCACTGCCCGGGCTACGAGAACGGCCCCGTCCTCGATCATGTATTCGACCGCATAAGACGCACCGAAGCCGCCCAGCACGGCCCCGGTGACGCCTCCGACGACTCCTAGAGCCACAGCACACGGCGGGGCACCAGGTCCGCAAAAGGCACCGGCCGCCGCTCCGGCGGCAGCTCCGGCAAGAGCACCGCCAAGAACGCCGCCGGCCGTTCCGACCACGGTCAGCATCCCCTCTTTGGCCAGCACCTTCAAAGCAGCCTCGGCACGCACCGTGATATCTTGCGAGGGATCGTCTTCCATGACGACCTCGGCCACCAGCACGCCGGCGACCACCGTGACCACCACAGCCCGGACGTATGGAAGATTCTTCAGGACGGTCGTAGCCTTCTGAACGGTCCCTTCCACGCCTGCGGCGTCCGCACTGCGGAAGGCCAGGCGCACCTGCTTGAGCACCTGCGCGGGTGCCATGACCTCGTCTTTCAGAGCCGCCATCGTCGCCGCATTGTATTTGCCGACAACGCTCCGCAGCAGGGCAAGGCGCTCCGCACTAGCGCCCGGCTTCGGGGAGACCTCGACACGCCCGCTCCCGTTCCACTTGATGTCGTACAATTCACCGACGTTCCGGGCGATCGTCCTTGTGGCGACGCCCGAAATGGGCGACTTCAGCAGCGTCGGGCGGATGCTGGCAGGATCGATCCCTTTCGACTTGACCAAGTCCAGCAGGGCGTCATACGCCTCCGGGTTGATGATGACCCCGTCGAGCGACGCGTAGTCGCCCCGCGTCAGCCGCTTCAGCAGCTCGCCGAGATTAGGTGCAGCGTAATCTTTAACCTGATAGCGGCGGACGGAACCATCGGGAGCGGTAACCTTCAGGTCAACATCCGCACCCATGAAGGTCTCCGGCGGGGACGGCAATTCAACCCGGGCGCCCGTCCCTTTCAACTCGGCCGTCATGGCGTCGGCCAACATGGTTTCGTGGATAAAACCGTGGTACGAGTCCGGCTTGAAATTGGCGTTTTGCCCGCTCGTGTTCGTTCGCTCCAGCGTGCGGGCCAGAACGTCGGCAGGAGCGTCCATCCCGCCGGCAAGCGGCGATGGAAAATCATGCAGCACCTCCCTCTCGCCGAGGGGGGCCTGAAAGGCATGCGCCGGCTGCGCATGAAGGGCGCCGGCCAGCAGCGCGATGGCAAGAACCATGGCTTCGCCGCGGATACGGCGAACCAGTACCGAAAGAACCCCGCGATACATTGCCCACTCCGAATGCCAGTTGGTTGGAGATGCCTTCGCCTCGGAGCCGAGGCGAAGCTCAGGAATGGGACTGGCATCCCGGCAGCAATGTTCTCGCCCTGTGCGGAGCGAGCGATCAGGACATAGTTTCACCCATGGAACACGTCAAGGGATGGCAATCCAGCCGCTGCCGCTTCAGAAGAGGTACGCTCATCCACCACTTTGACGACCCGTTGCAGAGTAGATGAGGATAGCAGAGTGCAGAGTGCAGTGCTCTCTGCCCGCCAGCACCGCGTTCGCCACCTCGTGAGAGTCAACCCCGCATGACGCCACCAAGAAGAAATGCGAAACGCCGAAGGCAATCGAAACACCCAGTAGCTCGCGCATGGGAGCGATTAGGCGTGAGTGAGCTAATAAAGCTCGGCGCTCGGAATTTCATCCGGAACGCCGGAAAAGATCCCCGGTACTATCTTGGGCCATCGAAAAAGGAGCCAGGACGGAGTCTGTACAGGATACTCGTCCAAATAACCCCAGCAACCAAAGTTCAGGTATTCTGCTACGTTAGCGACGCTGATGGCGCACTCATCACGACGCTCGACGACAGCATGAGCGAGGTCCAGGCATGGTGGCAGCAGGATCGGGCCTACAGAAAGCTGCCGTACAAACAAAAGGTGGCGATGCGGATCTCCGCCGGCTTGATGCGAAACAAGTTCAACGCCATCGACACCGGGATCCTCTTATCGACGCTGTTCGGAACGACCACGGACGCCGAATTCGCCAGCTTCAAGAGCGTTCACTTCCCCGACTATGATCAGGTCGAGTACATGGTGATGGTCGGATGGAGGCTGCTGGAGTTCGGTAACAAAGTCTATCATCGCATGCCGGGAGATCTCGAAATTGTCGACGCCATTTGCCGCCTCCCTGTCGATTTTGTCAGAAGAAAGGCTCTGGAAGGCGCAATCAGAAGGGAGATGTCGCTCGCCGATGTGAAGGGACTAATGGAGGAGTGGCTAGCACACGATAGTCCACAGGATTCGGTCACATTGCTTTCCGATAGCGGCGGAAATATTAAGGGGGTGCTATGAGTCAGAACTCCGATAAGCTGTGGTGGCATGGCAGGATCGTTATGCATCCCTTTAGCTGGGGCGATGCATATGTGAAGATATATGGTCGGGGTGGCGAAAAAGATAGGCCATGCATTGTTGTCGGTCTTAATGAGACACAACCCAATGAAGCCGTTGTCATACCCCTAACAACCAGAATCGGATACAGCTCTGGCGTAGAATTGACGCACTTAGATAAGCGAATGGCCAACATGGACGAGGGTCAGGTTTCTCTTGCCATTGTTGGTGAATTCAACTTTATAGAGCTACCAGAGAGAAATTCCCCTCGGGTGCGGGGAAAAATATCCGCTCAAACCATGTCTACCATAAAGAATAAGATTGGCGAAGCCGAAGAAGACAGTTGATATATTTGAAGTTTTTTACAGCTACGAATGCAAACCACCACTCGTCAGTCTATTGATTTTTGCCTTAAGAAGATACCATTATCTTTCATTTTACTGATTGCAACATCGGCGTGCTTGCAGACTTGAGCATCACCCTTTCCGCCTCACCTTGCCGATCCGCCTCCAGTGCGCCTCCGGATCGAGGGAGACCTCCCGCCAGTGCTGCCGCCACCGCACGTACCGGGGGCAGGCTTCGGCCAGCGCGGCGTCGATCGCGCCGTACCGGAACAGGGCGGCATCGGCGAGGCTGACGATCAGCGAGTTCGGCTGGAACCGTCCGTCTGCGTCGTCCCGTAGCAGCCGGGCGACCGCCTCCCCTTCCCTGCCCGGCCCCAGCTCGTCTGCAATGGCGGCCAGCGCCAGGGCCGCCGAGCGGGAGACGCCGATCTCGCAGTGTACGGCCAGCGTCCCGTCCGGGGCCCGCAGGCGGACGGAACGGGCAAACTCAATCGCCGAGGCCACGTCCTCCATCGTCGGCCCGACGTAGGGGCCGAACGCCGATACGCCGATGTCGTCGAAGCGGAGCGGCAGGATCGCGGATAGGTCCCCCAGGACCGCCTGGGAGCAGGCGAGGTCGAGGTCGCTCCGGTCGGTCGCCGCGGACGGACGGACGGAGATCACGCCGTCGGCGCCCTCGGCCGCCCCGTCCTCGACCGCCGCCCTCGAATGAACCCGAACCCGCATGCAAGCCTCCCACAGCCCATGCGAGGGTCGCGCATCAAGGGCCATCCGGGAAGGGGTACAAACGCAGGCCACGCGCCCGGCGCACGCATGCTCGCCGCAGCGGAGGAAACGGCCTTCAGGACGCGTTCGGCGTCGAAGTCGGCCACACGCTCGCCCGATGCTGTCTAAGCCTCCACAGAGCCGCCTGAGCGGCTTCTGGCGGCATTACGGAATGTGCCCCTCCCTCGGAGTTCACTTCGGCCGGCGGAACTTGATCGAATCCGCAGGACCGATGATGTCGAAGGGGATGGCGGACTTTCCGTCTGCAATGGCGCGGGCGATGCGGTGGGAGCCGTCGAGCAGGCGTAGCTGTCCCATGTCGTCCGTGAACATCTTCGGCGGCACCGCGGCCCGTTCAGCGGGCATGGTCAGAACCCAAAGGAGGTCGAGGTTGGAGAGTTCGTCCTGCTCGACGACACCGTCACGGACGGTGAGCCCCCACATCAGTTCGTACGGCCCAGTCTTCACCGTCGCCGTCGTCGTCACGATGTCGCCCTGGCGGATCAACTCCTCCGCCATCAGCACGTCGTAGAAATACAGGTCAGGGGACTCGGCGGAGTCCAGCTTGTTCTTCAACGGGTTCTCGCTGCCGACGGCGTGCATCAGCCTGTGCCCCAGCCTGACGTACCAAGGCACCGGGATTGTCTGACGTTCCGTCGGCTTCAGCATCCTGTACAGCCACCGCGCCAGCGGCTTGATCGTCGGCATGTCGTCACTCGTCCGTGGGAACCCGGATCGTCCGACCGATCCAAGCCTTGCAGTCGTCTTCGTAGGTGCAGCGGTGCCGTTCGTCGTCCGCAAGCAGCGTTTCGGTGAAGGTCTTCCTCGCCATCTTCAGGGACACGAGGATGTCCTTCGGCCCCTCTGGTGCCCGCCGAAACCAGCCCCGGAATCCGCTGGGCGGAGGATTCTTGAGCTCCCCGAACTGGGCCGGCTCCTTGGCGAGGAGTTCCGCGACCGCCTCATCAGCCCGGAAATCGTTCAGCAGCAGGGCGAGGGCCTCGTCGGGGTCGGCGAACGTGTCGGCCAGCGCGGCCCGCAGGACAGCGTAGACCTCGCCCGCCTGTCCGGCGACGAAATCCCGGCGTTTCTTCTGGGGCTTCAGTCGCTCCCGCAGAGTCGTCGGCACTTCGAACCGGGCGAGCAGCTCCGCGAGCTGGCCGTCGTGCTGCGGCGGGGGGAGCGGGAGCGGCGGCTTGCGGACCGCAAATCGGCCGTGGCCCGGGACATCCTCTTTGCTGACGTTCGGGTCCAGACCGCCCGTCCACAGCTTGCGCCCCTCGGACAGCAGCACGGGGGCCGGAGCGATCTTGAAATCGTATCCCTTGAGGTGGGCGTAGATGGTCTTCGCAACGCCGCGGCGCTGCCAGTCGTCATCGACGTCGGTCTTGCCCGACGCCCAAATGGTCGGGAAGGTCATGTCGTAGTTGTCGCCGACGGCATAGCGCTTGAAATGGGCCTTGGCGATGCGCTGGCCCCTGAACCACACCCTGACGGCGATCTGATGGCGGGCGACGGCGTCCCATCTTTCCGGCCTCGGAGAAGGGTTCTGGTAGCACCGTCCGTCGTGCTCAAGGTGGGAGACGACGACCTCGGTTCCGAGCGGGGCGTCCTTCCCCGGCGCGTCGCGGATCGTCTGCTTCGAGAATCCGTACCAGGCGCCGTCGCCGCGCCGCTGCTTCGGCTTCGACAGGTTCGAGGGGGCCTGGACGAGCGGGAGGTCCGACAGGGCGGGCGGCGGAGGGGCGGGCAGTTTCATGCCGGGATCATCTGCATATGATCGCCCGCCCGCAACCCTCATTTGTGTCGCAGTACGCCTCAGCCGGGTTCGGGAACCTGACGGCCGTCCCGGTCGCAGAAGAAGTGGTCGGGGAAGCGGGCGGAACGGCAGCGGTTGGTGACGGTGTCCGGCTTCACGCCCAGCGCCCGCCCCGCGTCCGCCGCATGCTCGTACACCGTCCCCTGCACCGACACTGGCACCGGGGGGCGACGGACCTTTCGCGGGGGCTTCGTCCGCTGGCCCTCGTCCGCGTAGTAGAACCCCCGCCGCCCCGCGTTGATCGACCGGATGATGTGCTTGTCGCCGGTCATCTCCTCCGCCTTCTTCAGCGAGGGGTAGAGGACATGGTTCACGACCACGGGGCGGGCGGCGAGCATCTTTTCCCGCCCCTGCCGGATCAGGTCCTCGACGTCGTAGCCCAACCTTGTCGCCGCCGACTTCGCCGTCGAGCGCACCCACGCACGGTCTTTCGGCGTCGGAACCCCGGCGGCGTTCAAGCGGCGTACCAGTTCGTGGAGGGAGTCCGGGCCGGTCGCCATGATGGCGTCGAACTGGTCTTTGATCAGGGCCAGGCGTTCGTCCGCCGCCTGGCGCATCGCCGCGACGTTGCGGGCGTGCACCTTGTCCTCCAAGGCCTTCCGTTCGAGCAGCGGCATGTCGTACCCGAGCCGCTCCAGGACTGCCTTCACGTTGCCGATGCCCCACCGTGCCCCGCCCTTGAGCGTCGGGATGCCCGCGCGGTTCATCCTGCCCGCGAACTCGCGGAAGTTCAGGAATCCGTCCGCCATCAATTCCTCGACGGACGGGCGGAGCCGTTCCGCCCTTTCGTCAGCGCGGCGCCGGATGGACTCCTTCGCCCGCTCGACGGCCTCCGGCGGGGGCGGCACGCCGAGCACGCCATCGGCCCCCGCGGTCATGTTGTATCCATGTCCGCCGTTGCACATCGTGTCGAACAGCCGGATGTAGTGTTTCTCCCTTTCCCCAGCCTCGCCCCAGTCGTTCAGGAGTTCCAAGAGCTCGACGGTGAAGCTCTCGGCCCCGTATTTCCGGATGGCGCAGTAGAGGGCACGCTGGGATTCCAGCCCGAACGCCTCGTACAGATGCTGCTTCCAGCGTTTCTCAAGCGGAATGTAGGTGATCCCGATGTACCGCTTGCCGTTGACGGTGTTCGTGACGCAGTAGAGGCTCACCTCGATTTCGGGGAAGCCTTCGTCCCTCTTGTGTGTGCTCGGCCTCATGAAGGCGGCTCGCGTAGTCTCTGCCCACTGAAGAATAACGCAGCCGCCGGCGGTTTCGCATTCGGCGGATTTGCCGAGGCCGGCGCCGGTCTCCTCTTTATCCCGGGGTCCGCCTGTCCGCAGCCAAGGCCCGTCCGACCTTCAGACCATCCCACCCGTCTGCCCTCAACACCCGTCCGGGATAAAGAGCGGCCCCCACAACCCGCTCCGTCCGGCTCCACACCCTCTCCCTCCTGTCCTGTCTTCAGGAGCCAGTTGAGGGAAGGGGCCTTTCCCATAAAAGACAGAACAGAAACTACCCTCCACCGCCCCTGCGGGAGTCCGTCACGCTGACGCTGCTGAAATCAGTCCCTCTTAAAAATAGGAGAATATATAGGGGGCTGGCGGAATAACCCCGAAAGCCTTCTCCCGCAACGGTCTCGCGGACCCCCCGTCCTATTTTGAACAGTAGTGCGTCCCATTTTGAACAGTAGTATGGGTGCGCCGCCGGCAGGACGGCATCCTCCGCAGCCGGCAAGTTCGACAGCCATCCACCTTCAGCCCAACGGCTTATGTGTTTGCATGCAACTTGACAGAATGCTTGACTCATGTTAGCCGTTGATCATCGAAGTGATTCCCGCACTGGCTCTGCCTTATGTGTTTGCATGCAATACAGAGCATGACTGAAAAGACGACCGGTTCGGACGGATTCCAATGCGTGACGGAGGGGGAGATGGTGAAGGGGAAGAGGGGCGGGGCACGGCAGGCGGAACCTGCGGCACATCGGGAGACCCGAAGCCCTTCGGGTCACGTCGCGAGGCACGACCCGACGATAGCGGGGATGCCGATCTTCACGGTGCAGCCGAGGGGTAGGAAGGCCGCCGAGGCGTGGGACCGCAACGAGGGCCGCTTCGAGCGCACCGACTGGCTGCCCGTGCACAACGACACGCGGTTCGACGAGGGCAACGTCGAGATCCGTCTCAGCTATCCGGTCTGGCTCAGCGAGATGCACGAGAGCGTGCTCCTGGGATGCCTCGTGCTGGCGGGCCGCATCCCCCCGGCCCGGCGGGAGTTCAGCCCGAGGGTCGTGCCGCTGGCGACCGTCAGCCGGAGCGACGAGCGGTCCGCGTCGGGGCGCCGCGACGACCGAATCGTCATCAGCACGACGGCCTACGCCCTCCTTGAGGCGTCCGGCCTCGCGATCACCGGGCCGAACTACAAGTCGCTGCCGGAGGTCCTCGAAGACCTTTTTCAGATTCGCTACGTCTACCGCGGCGGCTCCGAGGAACGCGGCGGCGGCACCGAGCTTTTCAATTTCGAGGTCGAGGCTGGCGGCCGGCTCCGCATCTGGCTGAGCGAGCGGCTCTCGCGCATCTTCTACACCGATGCCGTGCCCCAGATCGCCCGCTTCGTCAGCATCGACATGGCCGAGCGGTCCCGTCTCAAAGGCGAGATGGCGAGGTTGCTCCACCGCTACCTGTCGGTCGTCGTCTGGCAGGGCGAGAAGGCCCGCCCCTTCTATCCCGACACGCTGCTGGCGCAGGTCTACCGGGACCCGCCGGAGGACCGGAAGGCCAAGTTCCGCCGCCGCGAGGGCCTCTGCAAGGCGCTGGAGCAGATCGCCGCCCTGGACGGGTGGGAGATCGAGATGGACAGCGGACGGAACGACGCCCGCTTCCTGGTCACCAGGCACCGCAACCGGTTCGCCGACCAGTCCGAGGATGTCCCCGCCGGGGAGGGAGGAGACGCATGATGCAGGAACACGCACACTCGATGACGGACATCGGCCCGCCCCTCCTCCTCCCTGGTCGCAAGTACCGGGTCAACCGTCGGAAGGCGGAACGGAACAAGAGGATCGCGGAGATGTGCCGTGAGGGAGCCGCCCTCCCGCAGCTTTCCGAGTGCTTCGGCCTCACCCCGACACAGATCCGCAACATCCTCCGCAGCCAGGGCTTGAAGCCCAACAAGGGGGCTGAACAGATTTCCGAAAGCGATGCGGTCATCGTCGCTTTTCACCGGGCGCGGTTCGCCGCTCCGGTGATCGCCGAGCAGATCGGTCTTCCCCAGGAAGCGGTTCGCCGGACTCTGAAGAGGTTCGGGTTAAAGCCCTGGCCGACGAATTCCAAGACCTGCCTCACTATACCCGATCCGAACATCTTGCGCGACGCGACGATTACCGCTCTGCACGAGATAGGAGCGGCCCCGTCGGTGATCGCCGAGCGGGTTTCGCTGTCCCGCCAGCGCGTGCGCATTATTCTCTGGAACCGCGGACTGAAGCCCAACCCCGAGGTCGAGGGCAGCGTCAGGAACGACATCTCGGTGCGGGACGCATCCATCCTGGCGATGTACGCGGAAGGCGTCAGCATGCCCGCCATCGCCTCCGATCTCGGCCTTACATACCAGCGCGTGCAGCAGATCCTCACGGAGAACGGAATTGCCCCTCGGCGTCGATTGCGGAATCGGGACGCTGAGATCGCTGCGGCGTTCCGCTCCGGAAGCACCGTCGCAGGGGTCGCTGAGCGGTTCGGTGTCACGGCTGACAACGCGAGGCGGATTCTCCGCAGGCATGGGCTGAAGCCCGACCAGAAGACAAAGCACGACCATGCCCGCATTCTCAAGATGGCACAGGCGGGTATGCGTGCGCCGCAGATCGGAACGGAGCTGGGGATCAACCCAAGGGTGGTTGGCGCCATTCTGCACAAGAACGGGGTTCCCCAGCCCCGCTTCAAGTTCGACCATGCCCGCATTCTTGGCATGGCACAGGCGGGCAGGCGGGCCCGTGAAATCGCTTCGGCTCTCGGAATTTCCAGGGCGTCGGTCGGGTACGTCCTGCGTGTCCTGCGGACGAACGGCATCTCCACCTCCCGCAGCGGAGGCGCGTCATGACCGTGTCCCCCTTCGAAGGCGACCTCCTCGTGACCGAGGCGATGGCCGTCTCCAGGAGGGCCTCAGCATGAGCGTGCTCGTCCCCGCCCGCCTGAAAGAGGCTGTGTCCGTCCGGCAGGCCCGCGTCAACGACTTGGCCGGGCAGATCGGCGTCTCCACCGGCCTCGTGCAGGGATGGCTGGACGGCACGGCTCGTCCCGACGCCGCGCAGCTCCTGCGGCTGTCCGTCCTGCTGGCCGTGCCCCCGGCGTTCCTCGTCCGCGAACGCCGCGGCGACGGGCCGCACTGTTTCCACCGGGCGGCTCCGCAGATGGGGGAGCGCTGTTTGTCGGAGATGGAGTCCCTGCTGCTGTGGCTGGGCGACGTCCACGAGGCGCTCGGCCGTTGGATCGAGTTCCCCGAACCGGCCGTTCCGGTCGCCTCTGAGCCGGAGGAGGGGGCCACGGCGGTGCGGGACGCCCTCGGCCTCGGCCTTGGCCCGGTGTCGAACGTGATGGCCGCCTTGGAGCGGCTCGGCGTAGTCGTCGGAACGGGGACCGCCGGGCGAGGAGACCTGGTGGGCAGCACCCGCCTCGACGCCGCCGGCCCCCTCGCCGTCTTGAAGACGGATGGCGTCTCCCCGGTCCGCCTGCGGTTCAACGCCGCGCACGAGCTGGGGCACATCGTGCTTCACAGGCACGTCACCGCGGGCGAGTTCGATGCGGCGGTTTCCGCCTGCCGCTACGACCGCGACTACCAGTTCCGTCCGTCGCCCGCGTGGAGCAAGTTGGAGGGCGAGGCCGACGCCTTCGCCCGCGCCTTCCTGCTGCCGGCCGCGTCGTTCGGCGCCGAGGCGGAGACGAGCACCCCAGGCGACCTCCCCGCCTTGCAGCGGCGCTGGAAGGTGCCCCTGCTCGCCATGATCGATAGGATGCGCGACCTCGGCCTGCTCGACCGGAACGGGAGGGCGTATTGGGTGAAACGGGTCAACACGAAGGCTTGGCTCCCAGCTTCGCAGGGAACCTGCGGGGCATGGCTGCCCCGCGAGCCGATCGGCGACGAGCTTCAGCAGGAAAGACCCGGCTTGCTCGCGTCCGCCGTCGAGCTGGCCGTCACGGAAGGCGGGGTCGGCAGGCGGGAAATCGTCGAGGCGACCGGGCTTTCGTCCGGCGACGTCGAAGCCCTGTGCGGGCTGCCGGGCGGCTGGATTGCGGGCGGCAACGTCGTCCCCCTCCGCGGCGAAAGAAGCACGCTGTCCGTCAGGAGTTGTCATCGCAGAGCCTGAGGCACCGCGTGCCGTTGGCATGCCACCTCTTGACCGTCTTCTTTGCAGCATCACATGCCGGCCACTATTTGACAATAACGCCGCAAAGTGTTATGCATTCATGAGACAAGAACAGGCCATCGCCACAGCGGCGTTCGGCGTGCGGAGGAGGGGCAGGATGGCGGAACGGAATGCGGAGGTGTTCGGCACGCCGATGTATGTCGTCGAGTGCCGGAGGAGAGGCCAGTCCGTGGCCTCGATAGCGAAGGCCATGGGGGTGTCGCGCGAGGCCGTCTACTTCCATTTGCGGCGTGCCGGCATCACCGGACGGACGGAAGGGCTGGCCCGCCCCGGCGGACTTGATGAAGCCTTGGCGAAGGCGAAGGCGGGCGCGGACTCCGGCGAGCTCGCCGCCGAGTTCGGGGTCCGGGAGACGTGGCTGCGGAATGTCCTGCTGCGGCGGTTCGGCTTCCGGTTCGACCGCTCCGGGAGCCTCCGCTCCCGCATCCGGGGTGAGGTCCTCTCATTGGTGCGGATGGGCATGTTCCAGCGCGACATCGCCGCCGAACTCGGCGTCTCGCCGGCCCTCGTGTCGAAGATCGTGGTCGAAGCCGAACGCGGGGGTGCGAGATGAACCGAACGGGCTTCGGGTCTCACCCGATGGCACACGCATTGGATAGAATCGGCTCCGCCGATTCAGTGGCGTCTGCCTCTGCGATGGCTCCCAGCTTCGCAGGGAACCTGCGGGGCATCGACAGAGCCTTGGGCGGCTCAGCCGTGCAAGGCATGCCATCGGCACGCGGTGCCGCAGGCTCTGCGATGACACACGGCACGCTGCAATTTTTCCGACGCCGAGGCTCTCCCCGTGTGTGCCCTGAAGCGCACCGCGGAGGCCGCCGCCGGCGCGAGGTGCGTCCAGACGGTCGCAATCCGGCTGGGCGTGCCGCTGAGGCTGGCTTCGACCCTGCTCCGGCGGGCCGCGGCCGAAGGGCTCATCCCCTCGGGTGTCCTGCCCCGCAAAATCAACCGGGTGGCACGCGTCGAGCCGGAGGCCCTTCTGCTTGCCATCGACGGAGCCCGCTCCGTCCGCGAAGTCGCCGGCCGCCTCGGCCTGTCGTATGCGTGGGCACGGTCGAACCTCCGTCTCGCCGTGCGGGACGGGATCATCCCGGCGTCGGCGGTCCCCGACGGTCGGCAATCCCGCCGGAAGAAGCCCCGGCCCGCCACGCCGCCGGTCGTCCGCAAGCCTCCGCCCACGAAGACCATTGTCGCGCTGCGCGAGCAGGGGCTGCCGTATCGCGAGATCGGCGATCAGGTCGGGCTCTCAGGCGAGCGCGTCCGTCAGATTCTGAAATCCTTCGGCAAGGATGGCCGCCTCCCCGCCAAGCCGGGGGCGGTCAAAATCCCCTACCGTATCTCAGCCGTTCTCGACGAGGCCCACGAGCTCGCCCGGAGCGGCGAGACGCTCGCGGAAATCTCCCGGCGCCTCCGCGTTAACCCGACCGATCTGTCCGCCGCCCTGGCGGGACGTTTCGGCTTCCGCTTCCGGGTGGGATCACGACCCAAGCCCGGACGCGACGAGGAGGTAGCGAAGCTGCACGCGGAAGGACTCACGCAGGCTGAGATCGGGCGCAGGCTCGGAATCGTGCAGCCGCAGGTCAGCAAGCTCTTCAAGCGTCTCGGGCTGGCCAGCACCGTCCGCCGCCCGAGGCCCTGACCCGAAGGGCGGCGCAGGAACACGGAGCGGTCTCTGCGATGCTCCCCTGCGAAGCCGGGAGCCATGACGCCTGCCCGGGACGGGGGACCGGCGGACTCCTGGAACGATGCGGCTTTCCCTGCCCTGTCGGCGGGGTTTCCGGAAACCGCATCGGGAGACGTCAATGGACGGTATTTTCACCGGTAACGGCATCGCCGCAGCCGATCCCTCGCTGGAGCTGCTGGAAGCGGCGGCCGCCGCAGCATTCGCGACGAGGACGCTGCACCAGGCGGCGGCCAAGCTCGGCCTGCCCCTTCGAACAGCCACGGCGCTCATCAAGCAGGCCGCAGCCGAGGGCTTGATCCCCGAGAAGAAGCCGCCGCAGGGCCGTATCCTGCTCACCCCGCAGGGCCGCGTGCTCAAAAAGCCCGGTGCCCCCGCTGAGAAGCTCGTCCGCATCTTCGGGGGGAACGCCCGATGAATGCGGTCGCAGTGCTTGAGAACGGCTCGATCATGATTCCGGCTCCGCCTGATCTGGTGAAAGCGATGGAGGACATGGCCGAGGCTATGAGGTATCTGCACGAAATTGCGATCTGCATCCCCGAGCAGATGGATTGGCTGGGGGCGGTGGGTGCGACGGCGAGGGCGAAGGAAGCTCTGCACAAGTCCGCGGACAAGCTCGGACTGCCTCTGCACACGATCGCCGCGCTGGTCAAGCAGGCGGCCGCCGAAGGTCTGATGCCACAGGCCAGCAGTCTGACACCACAGGCAAGCACCATCCCCTATCCGCAAGTCCGCGGCCGCCCGCGGGCCAGCATCTCCCCCGAAGACATCGTCCGTGCCCTCGAAGATGCCCGGTCAATGAAAGAGGTCGCCCTGCGCCTTGGAACGTCCTGCGGGACGGCCCGAAAATATGTGCGGCTTGCGGTCGAGGACGGCCATGTTTCCAAAGACAGCGTTCCCGATGTCCGCAAGGCTCGGCGCGGGGGTGGTCGGAAGAGCAAAAAGCGTTGCCGCCGACTCGACCGTGCCCGCCATCGGCCGGTGCCGATTTCCCCGCAGATGATCGCCCCGGCGCTGGAGGGGGCCAAATCCATCCGCGAGGTCGCTGACCGGCTCGCCCTGCCCTACGTCCGCGTCCGGGTAGCTTTGGCAAAAGCTTTGCGAGACGGGCACATCCCTGCTGAAGTCGTTCCCGACGGCCGCAGGGTCAAGGATGAAACCAAGGCCACGGCATGCCGCTTGCGCGGCGAAGGGTGGACGCTGGCGAGCATCGGGAAGGCGATCGGTGTCTCCCGCCAGCGCGTCCACACCATGCTCCAGGAGGCGGAGCGGTTCTGATCGTCAGAGCAGCTCCCGGATGCCGGTCAGGGCACGCAGCATGCCCTCGCTGATCACGTCGTCCGGGACGCTGCTGCCGGTGACGTGCCCGACGCCGAAGACCCTGGTGGCGCCGCGCTGGGTCTCGGAGTAGTAGCGTTCCTTCCTGCCCGTCGAGTAGGCGTGCCGCAACGTGTTCTTCTCCGGCACGCCTCCGCGGATCGCGTCGAAGGCGACCATGCCGACGGCCAGGATGACCTTCGGGCGGAGCGCCATCACGATCCTCATCGAGTTCTTCTCGAACGCCTCGGTGAGGTGCGGCGGGATGGTTTCGTGCCTGCCCTTCGTCTGTAGATGCCAGACGTTCATCCCCGTCGCCCCGGCGAGGGTCGGCATCATGTCGAGCGCGGAGAAACATCCTTGGAGGACGCGGGCGAAGACGTGCTGGTGCTCGACGTACGAGTTCACCTCGGGGATGGTCCCCGACAGCATCGTCCTGTTCGTCTCGTCGGACCAGTCCCCGTCCCCACTGAAGTTGCTCGGGTTCTGCCCGCAGATGAGCAGGTCCACCCGCCCCGACGGCGGCAGCGGCGTGTAAAGGATTGCGAACCCCGGCTTCGGACGGGTCGCGTCCGGGTAGAACAGCGGCTCACGGTGGTTCTCTTCCGCCAGCTTCCACGTCGCGTCGTAGACGCGCTGGACTGCCTCACGCACGTTGTCCGCCATCGGTTCCTCCTCACAACCAAAGGATCATAGACCGGAAAGCGGAGCGGATCTCCGGCATTTTCGCTCGCCCGTCCGGCGGCTCCGTCCTCAACTTGACATAACACACGATTCGTGTTATGCATTTGGTGACCGTGACAGTCCGCCTTCCGAGGCGGCGAACCAGGAGACGACGATGCAGACGGACACCGCGATAGACACCGAATTCGAAGGGCGGCATTGGGTTGTCCGCGTCGGACGCCTTTACGGCGAGCCGCGCGGCACCCGCGAGGAGGCCCGCCGAGACTACCGTCGCGAGGCCGAGGCCAACACTGGCGTCGAGGTCTCGCTGGAGGAGTACGTCGGGTTCGCGACGTACCGCACGCTCGCCCGCAGCGGACACAAGAAGGCCCTGCCTTCGCGGGCCACCCGCCCCGCAGCCCCGCCGGCCAGGGTCGGCCTTCTCGGCAGGGCCCTCGGCTTCGTCGGACTGCTGGCCGCCTGACCCGAAGGGCTTCGCAGGTTCCCCGGGTCTTCCCAAATGACGTCTCCGTCCGTGTCCGCATCGGGCGATGGGCGGGAACGCCATTACTCAACCCGGATGGGCGTGTCGGCAGGATCTGGCCCAAGGTCCCGAGGAGACATCGAATAGCTCCCTTCCTCCTACACGGCCAATCCAATATTCACAAAATAAATTAAAAGATGACCACATTTTGTTTACATGGCGTTCTCTCCGTTGGCTTTCCTCTCTATTGCCTCCTGCTTGTCTCAACTTGACATAATTAACCTACCGTGTTATGCATATAATAAAGAAACACGGGAGGTTCCAATGGCTACCAAAGAGATGAAAGAGTATGTGAAGACGTTGGCCCCGGTTCTAGCTGGAGCCGGAATAACCGAGTGGGAGTTCGAGGAGACAAAGAAGCATCCGCGGATACGCTACAATGTTGCGGGAAGCTGGTTTACATACCCGTTCCCGAAGACGGCCAGCGACTACCGCTCGGTGAAGAATTCGGTCTCCGACCTGCGCAAGGCGATCGTGCAGGCCAGGGAGATGACGGCCCGCAGGGCTGCGGCGGCCTTCGTCCATTGACCCCTTCTGCTGCGCACCGCAGGGCACACAGCAAAAGCGGATCGGATGTGGGATCAGCGGCGGACCTGGAGCTCCAGGCTGAACCCGCCCGGGAGCGGGCTGTAGAACCAGTAGGCGACCACGACGCCGGGGTCTGGCACCTTCTCGATGCACTGCTGCCGGATGTCCTCTTGCGAGCCGGTGAAGTGGAAGTCGGGCTCCCAGACGTTCCCCGCCTTCTCGAAATCGGGCGCGGGTACGGCGTTGCGGAAGAGATGGCTCAGGTCGGTCATGACTTCTCGATCGGAGATGGTTTTTAGACGATGGCGGACGGACGCCACAGTAGCCCGGCTCCGTTCCTACGAAAAAGCGGAATCCCCGCAAATGGCGTCGTTCGACGCCTGCCCGGGACGGAGGCGGAATCCGCCGAGTCCAGTTCCCCAATCATGCCTCGCAGGCCGAGCCTTCGGGGCTGTGCCATCAATCACAGGAGCCGATCACGATGACGACAGACACCGATTTCAAGAACCAGACCGCCACCCGGGAAGCAATGGACGCACTCGTCGTCGATGGCGATTTCTCCATGTTCTCCGAGCTTGTTGTCTCCGGTCGCTTCGACCCGCGGCTGCTCGACCTGTCCGACACGGACACGGCCTGGCGGGTCGCGGAGGCGGAGATCAGGGCACAGGCCGACGCCTTCCACGAGGACTGCCGTTCCCCCCTCCCCGCCGAGGTCGCCCCCGACTGGACGACCGGGCCGAAATGGATGGACGCCGCCCGCAAGTGCGCCGCGCACGCCCTGCACTTCCACGGTGTCCACCTCGATCCCGGCCTCCCCGTGCGGCGGAAATGACCCTCGGCGACCAGCAGCTCGCCTGCGGGATTCCTTGCGCCACCTCCCATCACGTGTTAGCAGAAAGAGATTATCTATTTGCATGTCAACACTAATGAGGAGGCGCTAGCATGAGCATCATCTGCGGATACCCGATAATCGGGAAGGGCTACATCGTGCCGACCGGCGAGATCGCCGTCGTCGGGCTCATCGACGACATGATCCACGACGACCGCAGCCGCAGCTACGTCCAGCCGCGGCTTGTCGAGGGCATGCGGTTCCCGCGGACGCCGGTGGGCGGAAGGGACGCGACCGGGTTCGCCGAGCGGCTGTTCGGCGACCTTGAGCGGCTCTACGGCGGGCGGCGGCGCCAGTTCGCGGTTCACGTCATGATCGTGGACGAGGGATGGACGATAAAGCAGGCGTACAGCCGACGCCGCCTGCTGAGCGAGGCCGAGTGGGTGAGCGACTGCCCCCCGACGATCGGCTTTCCCGTTCCTAAGATCACCACTCCCCTCTCCGGCGTTCCGTCGGCTGCGTGATCCGATTTTTTGCCGGCTTGTGTTATGCAAGCGACGGCCGTATGCGGAACGCAGTGACAGGAATCGGCGGGGAGGATGCAATGTCGAATGCGGGTTGGGCGGTCGTGTGCGCGAAGGACGGACGGATCAGGTGGGTGGTGGACGCTGAGACCGGCTCCAGCCGGAGCCGCGTGCTGACCCTCTCCATGAACAAAGACGGAACTGTCGCCACCCAGTGGGACGACATTGATCGCATGGACGGCTTCGCGGCATCGACGGTGCCGGCCGGCTCAGACCTCGAAGGCCACGGAGTCCAGGTCCGGGGCATGCACGCCGCGGCGGGGATCGCGACATTGCTCGATTCCGTCCGCGAGGCCCGTCAAGCGTAGCTGCCTCCCTCCGGGGTGGGGCGAACGCTGTCCGCCCAAGGCTATGCCATCCCTGCCCGCTACAGCGACATCCGACATAGTGAGACGCTGAATGCCACACTATCCCGGGCGAAGTGTGTCCTCACCCCCGACGGATCGGCTCTCCCCGGAAGGCGCGGCGACAATGGCCAGACCTCTGCAAGATGTGCCATAGTAACTGCTATGCACTCTCCCCCAACTCTGATGCATATGCTTTGACGAAATACGTTGTGAATAATCATTTACTTGCATTTATTCTTTACATTGTAAATTTATTCGCATAGCATCAACACATGACCAAACGACGGCGGATGCCGCGAACGGAAGAGGCAATAAAATGGCAAAGTTCTTGACCGAATACGACGAAGTGGTGGTGATCGACCCCGAGACTGTCGCCCGCGCGATCGAGCTGTGCGAAGAGGACGGCGACGAGGAAGGTGGGTTCCTCGTGTATGAGAACGGTCGCATCGTGCACGCCGAATCTCACGAGCGCTTCCATGGTCTCGGCTACGTCACCGTCGATGCCTCGGGCGTGACCGATGCCCGCGAGATCGATGAGGCCGAGCTGATCACGCTGTCGCACGGCTGGGTCGGCGATCTCGACTACCTCACCGGGGCGGAGCAGGGCGTGACGACCGCAGACGGGTTCATGCGGGCCATCGCCAAGCAGGTGTCCCAGGACTCCGCTCCGGAGGACGTGTCTGAAATGACGATCTCGATCCTGGCGCCCGGACGGCGCGTGGTCGTCGCCGAAGGCAGGGTCGGGGCCTACCTCTGACCCGAAGGGCTTGGCGGGGCAGCCGCTCCGCCCCCTTCCCCGACCTCGGCGGACAGCCGACGGGGTCCGGCAAGGGAAAAGCTCAACGGAACGACGAAGAAGCCGGGGGAGGCCAAGTTGGGAGCTGAATTGGAGGCTGATCCGTCCGCTGGAAAATCCGCTGCCGGAAAGCGGCGTGGACGCCCGACGCTCGACGACAGGCCGATGACCAAGTCCGAGGGCGTGGCGCGGCACCGGGCGAAGATGCGGAGCCAGGGGGCGCCGACGGCTGACGACATCAGGAAGCTCATCTCCTCCGCCGTGCTCGCGGAATGGAGCCGCATCGAGGCGCCGGACAGGGACGTGATCCTGGCGGGCGTCCGGGCCTGCGCCGAGCGTCGGAAGCTGGACCCCGACCGGGCCGAAGCTGGTCTGATGCGACTTGTCGGATCATGTTGAACGACGGAGGCTTCGGCCTCCGTCGTCGTTTGAAGGCGATGTCGGCTGATTAAATCGATAAACCTCTTGCTCATTATACCATATCGTATTATATATTACTTCAGATAAGGCGGTTGGCAGCGGTTTCCAAACGTCCCAACCCAGGGGCGTCGAGGCTGGGCATGCCAAGCAGCTTCGCAGCTCGTCTGCGGAGCATCGGGGCCGTCCGGTTCCGCCACGTGAGTTTTCCATTGACCGGACGGATTTGCCGAAAGGCGGGCTGCCTTCAAACATGTCCGCAAATGCTCAGAACGGGGGCCGAGGGGCGGGATCGCAAGATTCCGCCCCTCGGCTTTCCGCTTCCTGCACCCCGCCACCGAAGTGAACGTTCCTTCACAATGGCTATTGTGTCCCCATGCCAACCCGCTCTAGCTTGCAGGTGAGGTTGGGCTTCGGCCCGCACCGTGCAGCGACGGGGATCGGATCATGAAGAAGGGCATCCGGGAGATGGTGAACGTTTTCGACGGCATCCTAGCCGACGCATGCGTGAAACAGTGGGATGTCGAAGTCACGAAGCGGCATTCCAAGCTCCGGTTCGTCCGCGCGGACGGTCGTCCGGGCATGCTTGTCTTCCCGTGCACAAGCAGCGACCACCGGGCCGTGAAGAACGCGTCCTCGACGCTGCGTCGCCTGCTCGCTGCTTGACCTGTGCCGGGGCGGATTCCGTCCGCACGCATATACGCCTGATTCATCTAGTCATGTTATGCAATCTGCATGAAGGCGCCCACCTTTTGCAGCGGGCTTCCGTCCCTTTATGTGTTGGCATGTTTTCATCTGACGCGCTATCCTGACCCAGTGAGGTGAACCGGGAGGGGCAGATGGCGATACGCAGAAGTGAGAGGTTGGACTGGTCTGACATCCATCGGCGTCTGAAAGTGGTGCAGGGGCTGCCAGTCGAGGCGATAGCCGTCCGATGCGGCGTCAGCAAGAAGACGGTTTTCGCGGCGTTCAGCCGGGTCGAGAGGCTGGGCGGGGCCGCCGTGCCGCGGGGTTCAGGCGGGGGCCTGGGCGACGCGTCCGCCTGCATTCTCTGACCCCGGCAGACTGCATCATGAACGCCGCTCACGACCTTTTCGACACGATAGCGGACACCCTGTGCGGTCCGTCCGCCCCCATGTCGTCGCCCTACCTGCCCCCCGCCGACACCGGGCGCCACGTCGTCCTGAAGACGCTGGGCGGGGCCAGAGAGATCGTCCATCCGTCCGCCGGGCATCCGTCCCCGCGGCTTTTTGTGCTGCGGGACGCCGTCGCCGTCGAGCTCCTGACGGTCGGGACGGACGGCAGCCAGTGTTCCGTGACGGCCGTGCCGACACCCGACGGGTGGCGGTTCGACAAGACGGAGTCCTGCCGCTGCCGGCATATCCCCGACTACGCGACCTCCGACATCGACGGCTTCGTCCGCTATGCGGTCAAGGAGCTGGGCCGCTGGTGCTGACCCGCAGGGCCTCGAACACCGACCGCTTAGGGCGACGGTCGGATTTCAAGACCTTGCCCACCGCAATGGTGTGAGGCCCACTGATTTTGGGGGCGTGGCCATGATCCATCAATCGAGCCCCCCTTATCCAGTCCACGACCTTCCAGGCGAAGGTGTCCTTGCCGAGTGGAGCCTTGTCGTCGGTCACAGGCAACCCGGCGGCTTCCGCGACCTGGATGGCGCCCCACATAAGCCAAACGTTGGCTGGAAGCGCCAAGGCGTAGTTAGAGCCGCCGCTCTGGGTCTGGGATGCGTTCAAGCACAACTCGGCGACAAGCGCGAGCGCCTTGTGCGGTGGCGTATCCAGGGGGGTCAGCGTCCGTCGCAGGATCTCGGTCACTTTTGCCCGCACTTCAGGATCGGAGAGCAGGCCATCCGCAGCCCGGGCTTTTGCGTCTTCCACGATCGCCCTGACGGTTTCCAGCGGCATACCCGTAGCGGCCGCCACCTCTTCGGACGGATCGATTTTTACTCTTACCGAGGCGAACCGCCTTTTCAGCTCGTCATGATCCGACCAGATCGGCACGGATGAATTCGTCCTCCCCTTCTTTCTGAACGGAGCCATGACGGCCTTCACGCCTGCTGGGCCAATGGCGTCGGCGACGGCGCTTGTTGCGGCCTCCGCGAGCACTTCGTTCAGACAATTGGTAGCCCAGCGAGAAACCGACTGGTATGCCTTCGACATTGCCATACCCGGGACCACCCCGCCGCGGGCGACGATGATCACGCTCTTACGGCGGGCATCCTCGGCAATATGTTCTGCACGTTCCTCCCTCTTGATCTGCAAACTGATCTCTTTGTCTCCGGCGGTCATATCCGCCCTGCTCGTCGGCTTCCTCTGTCCCTTCGCTTTCGGAGGCTGCGGCACCTCCTCGCTGACCAGCCCGCACTCAAAGACCACCGAACGTGCGAGATGTCCGACTCTCGCCATCTCGTCGGAGTAGACTTTGGTGTGAGCAGGCTTTTTGATCATCGTCATCGCCGCGTGGCAGACATCCGCCGCCGAGCCGAGCCTGCGGGCGACCGCCTCGGTGTCCACTCCCACCCCCGGCTTCCAAGCCCAGTCCGGATAATCCGACTGGTCTTCAGGCTTGGCGTTTTGGCGATCCCAGCCCCAGTTGCCCCGCAAGGCCGCTGCCGACAGCCCGAAAAGCCGAGGAAGGATGTCGTCCACCCGATTGGGGGTGTTGTACACGACGAGCTTCGCGAGGCCGATGCATAGATTGGCGTTGTCCGTTGCCTCGTCCAAAACCGTCTGGGCTGCCCCGACCACTCTCGATGACCATTTGTGTTCGGGGCAGTCCTCGGGAGCGTGAGGCCACGGAAGCAGGTCGCACGTTTCGGGGGTGTGCTCGTCGCGGTCATGGTCCTCGGACCGCATCGGCGGCAGCTTCCATACGTTGGTAAGCAGACCCACCGCACGGGCCGTTTTGCGGGAGTCCAACACCGCTCTCACGAGTTCCGCGGCTTGGCCGAAGTCGTCTCGATCAAGGCCGTTCAGGTTGAAACGGGACAGGGGTCCCCGGCGGCGAGTCTTCGCCAGAAGCTTGGCGAACGCATGTCTGGCCCCGACATACTCCAGCACGCCGCGCAACATATCCCAATGAAGGTCGTCGATGACCTTGAACTCTTCGCCGGGAGGGATGGTCGGACGTCTCGGCAATTTTGGCTTTGGCAGATCGATCCCTTTGGCCTTCTCTTCCTCCCAAGCTTTCAGGACTCTCTCTTTCTCCGCCTTCCAAATTTCTGTTGTCTTCTCACGGGCCTTACGCAGTTGGGGGCCGCCTACGGATTCCTTGGCCCGGCGGATGGCATCGCGTATCGTTCCCGTGGCGGCAGCAACCGCGTCCCGAAGATCCTGCGGCCCATCCCATCGAGCAAAAACCTCGCGTTGCCGCTTTGGTAGAGCGGCAATCCGTTCCGGTGTGCCGACTGAACCTGACGGCCCCCTTCCCAAGACCCATTCGTCGTCATCGTCAGGCTGAGCGTCCCAGCAGCTTGCCTCACCGTCGGGCCGGTCTCGGCCTTCCTCCTCGATCCACCCGCCGCAAAGGTTCGCGAGGAGAAGGGCGGCCGCAGTGCTGTCATGGGCGATTTCGAGAAGACCGGATACCGGACCATTGATTTCGGCATCCTTGTCTTCCCCGGCCTCGTCAGAGGCTTTCCAAATGCCGAGGGCGGTCTCGTAGACCTCCATCACCGCGGCGATGTGCTCCCGCGTGCGGCGGACGGACTCCGAGCCTTCCGGCAGCCCGAGCCGCTCCGCCAGGTAGTCGCGGTCGCTGTCGGCGAAGGGATACGCCTCCATCCGGCTCACCCCGCTCTTCTCCACGCGGGAACCGTCGCGGGCGTATCGCCCCGGCTTGAGCTTGCTGCGGCCGAGGTTGGGCACGTCCTCCAGGCGCGACCACGCCTCGGCGATCACGAGGCCCCACTCCAGCTCCCGGTCGCCCCCGTTGCCCAGGATTCTGCCAACGCCGCCCATCGCCGCCTCAAGCCTTGGAGTGTCAACACTTTTGCCATGGCCATACAGCCAAATGGGGTAGGGCGGCAAGCGACAACGTGCGGTGCCGTTGCTTTTGTGTTGACATGTTTACGCCATGCGGATCTCGGACCCCGTTTCGGACGGAACAACGCAGAGGCGATAAATCATATCGCATTCGCGCTAAAGCCTTTGACGTCCTGCTGTTCTCTGGTTAACATGCCAACACCTATCGGGAGCGCTGACCGCTGTCCCGGAACAGAATGTTGGGGGATGCCGTGAGGGTTTTCGGTTTGGCGGCGATAGCCTTGATTGCCGGGACGGCGGCGGCGCTGGCCGCCGAGCGCGGCCCCGATCCGTTCAGCCCCGGCCCCCGCGCCACGGCGGAGGCGAAGGCCGGCGACGCCAGGAAGGCCGAACCGAAACCGGAGGAACCCGTCCCGCCGCCGTCCGCCTCGAAGCCCGAGAAGTCCCCCCGCGAGAGGCTGATCGAGGAGTCGGTCCCCGGCGGCTGCCTGGACGGGAAGGTCTTCCTCATTCACGAGAAGACCGGGGCGAGGTTCCTCGTCTCGCCGAAGGACGCGGCAACGAACGCCGCAGCACAAATGTTGACATGTCAGAAATAATCCGACCGCCGGAGAACGGAGAGACGCGATGAGAACCAAAACGATACGGACCCTGGCGGCGGCGTTGCTCGCGGCGACCTCCCTGTCGGCCTGCGCCACGCCCCCCGCCGCCGAGCACCGCGACACGGTTCTCCAGGGCAACCTGCTGCCGCCGGAGGAGGAAGGCCGGGCGATCGCCAAGGAGCTGGCGATCTGGGAGCGCGTCCCCGCCGTCCGCGAGGTTGTGATCCCGTCCGACGCGATGACGCCCCGCGCCGTGTCGAACGCCCTTCCCCCAGCGGTGGCCTCGCAGCGGGTGGAGTTCGAGATCCTGCCCGGCCGCACGGTCGAGGACCTCGCGTTCCTGCTCGACGCCAAGGGGGTCCGCGTGACCTTCGACGATTCCGACGCCGAGCTGCGAAAGGTCAAGGTGCCGTTCCTCTCGCACGCCGGGACGCTGGGCGAGCTCGCGAGCCGCCTGGAGAACGGCGCGGACGTGACGATCGCCCCGGCGCAGGGCGGCGGGCTGATCCTGACGCGCGGCGTCCGCTGGTCGTTCCGCGCCCCGATCCAGCAGAAGGAGATGATGAAGGCCCTGTCCGAGGACATCGCCGCCATTGGCGCGAAGGACGTCCTGGTCAGCCCTAGGGCAGGCGAGATCATCTACACGGCGAGTCCGCGGGTGCAGCGCGACGTCGTCGGCCCGTTCCTGGAGCGGGCCCGCTCCAACCTCTCCGCCGTGACCCTCCAGGTCGCCTTGGTGACGGTCTCTGCCACCGCGAAGAACGACCGCGGGATCGACTGGGGCAGCCTGTCCGTGCAGGCGACCTCGAAGGGCCGCTTTGACGGCCAGTCCGCGAATTCCGGCTCGAAGCCCTCCGGCTCCGGTGGGACGGGTTCGGCCGAGACGACGGACTTCCCCGGACTGGACGGCAAGAAGCTGGCGGCGGGGCTGGCGGGCGTGGCGATGTCCGGCGCCATCCCGGTCGGCGGCGCGGTGATCGGCCTCTCCGGCATCGTCAAGTGGCTCGACACGATGGGGTCGGCGAAGTCGCGCCAGAACGTCGAGCTTTCGACTCTGTCCGGCGTGCCGGTGTCGATGCGTGACGGCGAGACCGTGCCCTACATCGCCAGCATCGGCGTCGCGAGCATCGGCACGACGAACGGCTCCGCCGGCTCCCAGCTTCTCGGGCAGACCCAGTCCGCACAGGCGGAGTCCGGGCTCAAGATCGAGTTCTCTCCCCGCTACGACGACGTGGCCGGGCTGGTGACGGTCGAGGTGGACATCACCGCCAAGACGATCGTCGAGATGATGAAGCTGGACGCGGGCAGCCAGGTCGGGACGATGACCCAGCCGCGCACGCAGGACCACGAGCTGAAGTCCACCTTCGCCCTCCAGGCTGGCGAGGTCGCCGTCGTGGACGGCACCCGCATCGCCCGGCTGACGAACGGCGCCGAAGGCCCGATGGGCGGGCTCCTGCTGCCGCACGAGACCGCCAACGGCCAGTCGCAGTCCCTTTTCGTCCTCGTCCGCCCGACCATCGTCCGCTTCGTCCCCGAGAACGCCAAGGGAGGGCGCTGAGATGCCCCGCACGTTCCTTGCGAAGCTCGGAGCGATGGCGTTCGGAATCACCCGCCCGTCCGTCCGCCCGAAGGACGACGCGACCTCGCTGCCGGTCGTCGCCCTCGCGGGCTGGATGCCTGGCGCGGCCCGGCAGGACGTTGTGGCCTACGTCAAGGGCGTGGCCGAAGAGGAGCTGACCGCGCACGACGCGTGCTGGTGGGCCGTGCATAAGGTCGGCGACGGCTGGGCCTGGGAGCTCCACGAAGGCGGGCCGGGGCGGGCCTTCATTCCGTCCGCCCTCGCCGCGTTCGGGCGCGGGGCCGAATCCGTGATCGTCCCGACGGCGACCCGCGACCTTCAGCTCAAGCCGAAGGGCGACGGCTTCGAGGACCTGCTGCTGACCGAGTCCGACCGCCGGAACCCCACCGAGGGCGTCGGCTATCTCGGCAAGCGGTGCCAGCCGCTCCGCACCCGGGGCGTGGCCTTCGCCGTGCTCGGGGCCGTCGCCCTGTCCGCCGGCATCGCCGTCCTCGCCGCCGGGGTCTTCCACCGGGAAGCCCTGCACGCCGAGGCGACGCGGGTCCATGGCAGGGCCGTCGCCGCCCGCGACGCGGGGGTGAAGCCCCTCGGCCCCGCCGAGATGGCCAAGCTGCCGCTGTCCCGGCTCGCCACCGTGCTCGCCGTTCCCGAAGACCAGTTCCTGGAGGCCCTCGTCTTCAAGGACGGAAAATGGGAGGTCCGCCTTGCGGCGCGACCGAAAGACGCGCCGAACACCGACGTCGATGCCAAGCAGCATCACCCCGCTCCCAAAAACTCCGCCCCCAAGAAGTAAGGAGAGGTTCTATGAACAGGATTTCCGGGATCGCCGTCGGCGTCGCCCTCGCCCTGTGCGGGGTCGTGGCCGGAGCGGGTGGCGCCGCCCTCTATCTGGCCCCTCCGCCAGCACCTCCGCCCGTTCCGTCCGTCCGGGCCTCGACCGCCGCCGAGGCCGACGCCTGCGTCGCGTCGGCCCGCTCGTCCGTCCCCGGCGTGACGGCGGCTCCCATCGACGGGAAGGTGGAGGTGCTCAACCCGACCCCGTCCTCGCCGGGCGAAGGCTGGCTGGCCGAAGCACAGTCGGCGATCCTCGCCTGCCCCGGCTGGACGATGGCCGAGTTCTGCGCCGGCCCCGCATGCACGCGACGCGACCAGACCGGAGGCTGGTGGGTCGTCATGACGCCGCCCGCCCGGTGAAATCCTGCGCCATATACGTGTTGACATGCAGACATTCCAGGGTTAGCGCTTAAGCAGCATTGATGGCCGGCTCGGCCACAACGAAGCGAAAGGGGAAGTTCGATGAAAGATTTGCTGATGGGCATCATGGCCCTTGTTGTCCTCACCCTCGTCGGCGCCGCCGGCGTGATGATCGGCGGGCCGATGCTGACCAGCTCGGCGGCGAAGGCCAACGCGGTCGAAGTTCACAGCAAGATGGCCCAACTCGCCGGTCTTGTGACGCTGTATCGCAGCGAGAAGGGGGCCCTGCCCGCCACCGGGACCATCAACTCGACTCACGCGCTGGTGACCGGAGGTTATCTGAAGTCCGCTCCGCTGCTGCCGACCGGCATCGCCTCCTCGGGCAACTTCTATTCGCTGACCGGAACGGCGGTGACCGCCACCGTCACCTCGCAGGACGTCTGCGACAGGATCGGCCTTCTCGGCGACGCGTCGATAACCTGCACCTGGACGATCGGGACGGGACCGGGCGCGGTGGCCTACGCATTCTAACCATCAAAACAGACCGGAGGGTGGTGGGTCGTCATGACGCCGCCGCGGCTGCAACGGAAGCGAAAGGGGAAGTTCGATGAAGGATTTGCTTATGGGTATTATGGCCCTGGTGGTTCTCACCCTCGTTGGCGCCGCCGGCGTGATGATCGGCGGGCCGATGCTGGCCAACTCGGCGGCAAAGGCCAACGTCGTCGAAGTTCACAGCAAGATGGCGCAGATTGCCGGTCTTGTGACGCTGTATCGCATCGAGAATGGAACTCTGCCTCCCGCTGGGATCATCAACTCGACGCACGCGCTGGTGACCGGAGGCTATCTGAAGGTCGCGCCGATGCTGCCGGCAGGCATCTCCTCTGCGGGCTTCTACACGCTAACTGCAACGACTGTGACCGCAATGATCACCTCGGAAGACCTCTGCGACAGGATTGGTCAGTTCGGAGATCTGGCGATGACCTGCTCATGGCCCGGCGGATGGACGATCGGGACGGGGCCGGGCCCGGCGACCTACACTTTTTGATCCTTCGGCATAGCCTGGCGGGTTCAGGAGCCGCGCCGAGCTTCCGGCGGCCCTTCGTCGTAAAGGTGTTTGGGAGGGAGCGGCATGTATCACTACGTCGTGTTGATGATGATCGGCGCCTCGGTCGCCGGCGCCACCTCATGGGGCGTCTACACCGCCGTCTCGGGGTCCGCGGCGCTGTCACGGGCGGAGCGGTCGGCGGCCGCGATGGACGGCGCCGCGCTGGCGGTGATGGCCTCCGCCTTCTCGGCGGGCGGCTCAGTGTCGCTGCCCGCCCCCGCCGCCGACGGCGGGCTTCCCGACTGGCTCGGGGTGCCGTCCCGCACGCCATGGGGGAAGCCCTTCCGCTACTGCCCCTACGGCGAAGGCACGGGCGGGGCCTCGATGACGGCCAACGGCTACGAGCTCGGCGTGCAGACGCTCGGCGGACGGACTTATGTCGTCTCGTCCGACGACCCGCCAGTGCCCGGGACGGGGTTCGTGCTCGTCTCCGGCCTTCCCGGCCAAGACGCCCCCGCCTGCTCGTCCGTAGCGTTCGCCGACGGCGTCTTCAGGGTTCCCGGCGGCAGAGCGGTCGGATTCCCCTTCCAGGCCCTGCGGCACCTCCGGGCAGGGGGAGGGACCATCCATCTCTCACCGGACGGGACGGGCGCCGGCGGCTCCTCGGCGGACCCGATGTCGCTCGCCGACGCGGCGGCTTGGTGGAAAACAGCGAGGCCCGCCGACGCCCGCTTCATTCTGTCCGCCGGCACCTACGCGCAGGCGGACTTCGGCACGGAGCGCCGGGGCGGCCGGCTGACCGTCAGCGGGACGGGGGCGAGCATCACCGGCAACCTCTCCGTCCCCGCTGACCTGTCGCTCTCCGGCGTGTCGGTGAGCGGCTCCCTCACTGTGCCGCCGGGCGTCTCGGCGGACATCTCCGGCGGCACGTTCGGGAGCTTGCAGGTCTACGGCGACGCGGTCCTCGACGGCGGCGCCTCCGTCGGCGTGCTCACCGCCGCGTCCGGAGGGCGGAGCGTCCTCTCGGCGGCCAGCGCCGTCACCGCGGAGGCGAGGACCGCCGGCACCGTCTCCGTCTCCGGGGCCGGATCGTCCGTGACGAACCTCTACGCCGACACGGGCGGACGGGCCACCGCGCAGAACGGTGCGGCCGCGGCCGTCCCTTCGGCGGGCAGCGGCGGCGTGGTCTGCACCTACGTCGAAGGCGCCTGGAGCTGCGTCAACGGGTGAGCCCCGAAACCTTGGCGCCCGGCGCTTGACGCCCTTCCTTGTGGTGTTAACATGCAGACAGTTATAAGCGCTTCGCTTTGAAGGGAGCTTGGCCGATGGGCAACCTGATCACGGGCATCATAGCCCTGTCCTTGACGGCCCTGCTCGGCGTCGCCGGGGCGACGATCTGGGGCGACGTCGCCCACGGCTCCCAGGCCCGGGCGAAAGCGACGGGCTACAGGAACTCCGCCGGGCAGATTCAGTCGGCGATAGACCTGTTCCGGTCACAGGAAGGTGGTTGGCCCGCGTCGATGGCCGAGCTGCGGACGCACGGATACCTCAAGACATCCGCTGCGGTCGAACCGTCCGCCGCTTGGGCCTTCGAGGAGGACTTTGTCGTCGTCTCGGGGGTCAGCCCCGAGGTCTGCCTCGCCCTGCTTGAGGAATCCGGCTGGACCGCGACGGGATGGAGCCGCTCGGCCGGCGTTCCGTCCTGCCCGACGGCGGCGACCTCCCCCTACCCGGGGTGCTGCAACCGCTGACGCACAAGTGTTGACATGCGGTTTTATCAACTATTGGAAATGGGGTATTGCGATGCGACTTGGAGAGGCTCTGATCGACAGGAGGCTGATCGCCCGCCAGGAGCTGGAGGCGGCGCTGGCCGAGCAGGCGATCACCGGCGAGCGGCTGGGGGCGGTCCTCGTACGCTCCGGTTTTCTCAAGCACGCCCAGCTCGTGAGCGTCCTGGCCGAGATCGCGCCGGAATCACTGATGCGTGAGAACGCGGCGGAGGTCAGGCCGGACTATGCGGAGCTTCACCGCGTCCGCACGATGATCGCCGCCGTGACCCCCGGCGAGCTGTTCGCCGCAACGCTGCGGAGCGAGCGCGAGGCCCGCCGGGTCCTGGAGCGGCACTATCCCGACCGGGCGATACGCTTCGTCCCGCTGTCCGCCGACCGCTACGTCGCCTTCATGCAGCGTCTCCGCCTGGCGGAGGGCGCCGTGGAGTTCGAGGCGGACGGAAACGGCGACCGCATCCTCGAAAACATCCTGTCGAAGGCCGTCGAGGCAGGGGCCTCGGACGTGCACGTCCATCCCGGCGAGCGTGCCTACATGGTCCGCGTCCGGCTCGACGGTCAGATGGTACGCGTCCGCACGGGCAGCCGCGAGGAGCACACCAAGCTGCTGTCCTGCATCAAAGACCGGGCGGGCATGGACATCGCCGAGACCCGGCGCCCCCAGGACGGCGGCTGGAGCGAGGAGCGCGGCGGGCGGAGCCTTTCCTACCGGGTGAACACCGTCCCGACGGTCGGCGGGGAGAAGGCGACGATACGAGTCCTCGACTCCGACCGGGCCAGCCCGACCCTCGCCGATCTCGGCATCACCCGGCTCGACGAGTGGCTGCGGGGGATGGTGTGGGACAACGGCCTCGTCCTGATCGCCGGCCCCACCGGGTCGGGCAAGACGACGACGCTGAACGCGACGCTGCGCAGCCCCGAGGCGGTGGACCGCTTCGGCCGCCAGGTCTACTCGGTGGAGGAGCCGGTCGAGTACCGCGTGCCCTTCGTGGACCAGGTCGCCGTGAACCCCGCCGTCGGGCTCGACTTCCCGTCCTCGATCAAGGCGTTCATGCGCGGCGACCCCGACATCATCATGCTGGGCGAGATCCGCGACCACGAGACGGCGACCAACGCCGTCCGGGCGGCGGAGACCGGCCACCTGGTGCTCGCGACCGTGCACGCCGGGTCGATCCTCCAGGTCGTCAACCGTCTCCGCAACATCGGCGTCGAGCCGCACAACCTCCGCCACCTGCTGCGCACCGTGATGGTGCAGCGGCTGGTCCGCAAAGTGTGCAAGGCGTGCGGCGGCGAGGGCTGCGTGGCCTGCCTCGGAACCGGCTACCGCGGCCGCACGGTGGTGTCGGAGGTGCAGTCCTTCTCGACACAAAGGGAGGTCGATCGGCTGCTCGCGGGAGAGAGCTGGTGGCCGACGATCGCGGAGGACGCGAAGGCCAAGCTGGCCTCCGGCGAGACGACCCCGGAGGAGATCGAGCGCCTGCTCGTCGCCTCCTCGGCGGACGAGTGAGGGCACCATGTTTCATCTCATCACGGCAATCGTCGCCATCGCCCTCGCCGCCATCCTCGGCACCGCCGGGCTGATGCTCATCAACCCGGACAAGCCCGTCGAGGCACGCGTCACGGAGGCGGCCCGCGCCGGCTTCACCGGGGCCCTCGCCTCGGCCTCCGCCTACCGCACCCTGACCGGCGCGAACCCGATCGGCCTCTCCGACCTCGCCGCCGCCGGCGGCATGGTCCCCCCGCCCTTCGACGGGCTGTCGTGGAGCGTGTCCGGAGGGCGTCTGTGCCTGTCCGGTTCCGTCCGCGAAACGGTCTGGTCGGGGTTGGAGAAGGCCGCTTCGACGCTTCCGTCCGGATACCGGGTGGGGACCTCGTGCGACGGCTCGGGGTCGAAGCCCGCTCAATGGCCAGCGGCGGTCGCCGCGTCGGCCCCGCTCTGAGGAGGACAGCATGGCTCTGTGGACCGTCTCCGTCTCGTCCGCCGGCGGCATCAGGAAGGTCAAGGTGCAGGCCGGCGACCGCGCCGCCGCCTTGAAGTCCGCCTCGTCGCACGGCCGCCCCCTCTCCGCGTCGCGGGACACCGGCGGGGGGCTGTTCTCCGCAGGCATGAGCGAGACCCAGCGGGCGATCTTCCTCGAACGCCTCGCCGCCCTTTCGGCCTCCCGCATCGGTGTGTCGAAGGCCCTTGAGGCGATGCGTGACACTATGCCCGGACGCGTCGGGCAGGCGGCGGGCCTCCTCCTGGAGTCGATGCGGTCGGGCATGGCCGTCCCCGCGGCTATGGAGGCCAACCCGAAGGACTTCCCCCGCGCCGTGGCGGCGATCGTCCGCGCCGGGATGGAGACGGGCAGCCTCGAAAAGGCGCTCCTGGACGCCGCCGAGTTCGAGCGGGCCTTCGGCGAGGTGCGGTCGGGCAGCGGCCGCGGGCTGATGCTCGCCGGCTTCAACATCGCGCTGGCGGGGACGCTCTGCGCCGGGGCCAAGCCCGCTATGGACATGCTGATGAGCCAGTTGCCCTTCGAGACCGCGAAGCCCGACGCCGACATCGCGATGCTGCTGTCCGTCTCAGAGTTCGTCGCCGGAGCCCTCGTCAGCTTGGCGGTCGGCTCGATCCTGCTGATGACCTTCCTCTGGCTGCTCGGCGGGATCGGCAAGCGCCTGTTCCCGCTGGCGGCGGACGCCCTCATCGTGCGCATTCCGTTCTACCGGGACATCGCGCTGTCGCTTCAGAACCACGTCTCGCTCTACCAGCTCAGCCTCCTGCTTCGGTCCGGCGTGCGTCTCGAATACGCCCTGACGCTGACCGCCGAAGCCGCCCCTCGCGGAGCCATGAAGCGCGACCTGCTGAAGGCCGCCGACGCGGTCCGCTCGGGCCGCCCCTGGGCCGAATGCCTGCGTTCGCTGCACGCCACCGACCGCCTCGCGGTGTCCGCCTCGTCAGACCGCGAGCGGATGGCGCACTCTCTCGAAGCCGTGTCCCGGCAGTACAAGTCGGCCTACGTCCGCCGCCTCGCTGCCGCCGTGCCGCTGATGAAGACCGTCGCCTTCCTGCTCATGGCCGGGGCCACGCTCATCGTCGGGTTCGAGACCACCGTGCCGCCGCTGCTGATGGTAAAGGCCGTCGGCGGGCTCTGACGCGCCATCCCGCGGCGACTGGTGTTGACATGCGGACGCTCATGCGCTCGACTGGCTCTCAGAGGATGTCCGTTGGACGCCCCTTTGGCTCCCACTACGTGGGTTCTTCGAATCCCACAAAGCGAGTGCTTCGCATCCCACTTCATGGGTTATTCGAATCCCGCAAAGCAGCCACTTGGAGGGCTTGCCCCCCCCGCCCGACGTCCGAGAGACGGCCTGGGGGCACCCGCTGGACGACATTCAAAGCACCCTAAAGGAGGACGTCATGGACACGAGACCTGCACCCGGAACCCCCGCCTACTTCGCCGGCCGCGCCGAAGCTTTCGCCATCATCCGGGAGCTTCAGGAGGCGGCGGACGACGTGAGCCGCGCCTTCGACGTGTACGAAGTCGCCGCCTGGGACACCGCGTACGAGACCTTCGATGGCACCTTCGATCAGTTCGTCGAGCGCCGGGGCGCCCAGCTCCACGCCGCCGACGAACGCTACGAAGAGGCCCTGGGCCGTGCGCGGAGCCATCCGGCCGTCCGCGAGATCCTCGCAGCCCAGGGGCGGGAAGGGCTGCTGAAGGACTGGCTGCTCGCCGCCTGATCCCGCTGCCGTTTCGTCGCCGTCTAAGGAGTTCATGATGTCCCGTGTCACCCCATCACCACACATGCACCGCGCCCGGCAGGTCGTCGAGGAATCCCTCGCGGGACTGACCGCGAAGCCGCCGGTCGGCTACCGGGCCGAGACCTCTCAGTTCTCCTGTCCGCACTGGCAGGCGGAGCTGGCCCTCTGGGTCCGGGTTCTCGCCGCAGGGCTGTCCGTCGGCATCACGGAGACCTCAATGCGCGACGTCGGCGATGACGGACGGATGCTCTGCACGGAGGACGGCCGCCCGCGGATCGCCATCCGGGCGGACGGCCAGCACCTCGACGGGGCCTTCTGCCTCGCTTCCGACGAAGGGCGGATCGCCGCCGGGGTCCACCGCTCCGTCGTGACCCTCCGGCTGCTCGGCGCCGAGCTTGCCCGGCGTTCCCTCCCCTGGCTCCGGCGGAGGCTGTCTCCCCCGGACACGCCGACGCTCGACGCGGCAGGCGTCCTCTTCGCCTCGGCGGGGGCAGCCATGATCGGGCTGCTGCGGCCCGAGGACGACTTCGACGGACGCATGAAGCTGTCCCGGCTCGCCGCTGATGGGGCCGACATGGAGAGGTCCGTCCGTCTCGCCGCCGACGCCCTGTCGCTCGCCTTGTCGGTCGCCGAGCCGATCGTCGAACCCGTCCGTCCGCTCCCGCTGGCCGGCAGGCTGGACGGAGAGCCTCCGGCCTTGACCCTGCACGCCCCCTGCCCCGCCCTGCTGTCGGCGTTCCGCGAGGCGTTCGACGGCGTCAGCGGTGTCGCGGTGACCGACGGCGACATCCTCGACACCGGGTGCGCGGCGATCGTGTCTCCCGCCAACTCCTTCGGCTTCATGGACGGCGGGCTGGACATAGCCCTCGCCCGGAGGTTCGGGTGGGGGGTGGCCGAAGCCGTGCAGCAGGAGATCATGGCCCGCCCGCTCGGCGAGCTCCTCGTCGGCGAGGCCGTGGTCGTCCCGACGCGCGACAGCACCGTCCGCTGGCTCATCGCCGCCCCCACCATGCGGGCGCCCGAGCCGCTGCGGACGACGGTGAATTCTTATCTCGCGATGAAGTCGGTCGCCCTCGCCTGCCGCGGCTTCGGCATTCCGTCCGTCGCCTGCCCCGGACTCGGCACCGGGATCGGCGAGGTAAAGCCCCTCACGGCTGCCCGTCAGATGGCCCGGGCGTGGAGGGAATCCGCACTGTCCGAAGGCCGCTTCCCCGTCACTGTGCAAGAAGCCGCCGACCGGCACGACCTGCTGGCCCTCGGACGTGCATGATTGACGCATCTGTTGACATGCAACCAGCTTTGCGTTAGCCTCATCCACCTAGACGAAGCGGGGGATTCCATGACCGACGAGCAGAACGGCGCAGATGCAGCCTCGCCCCTGCGCGACATCGAGCTGACCCGCAACGAGCGGCTCTGCCTCGACCTGCGTGGGCCGAAGACGCCGTTCCAAGACCGCCTGTTCGCCCGCGAGCACATCCGCGACGTCGTCCGGGTCAACGGGCGCACCTTTTCGCGTCCCTCCGACGCCCTCGGCCGCTGGCTCGACCGCTGCGGGGGCAGCCGCCGACGCTGGCGGTGACATGGCAGCCGGGTTCGTCCTGAAGCCGCTCGGCGGCGTTGCCGCCCTGCTTGGACTCTTGTCGCTCGCCTGAAGCCGCATCGCAATCCGCTCACATCGACGAGATGATGCGAAGCGGTCTCCGCGACCGGCATGACGCCAGCCCGGGAACGGGGGATTTCGACCTTGGGCCACTCTCCTGGCACAGCACACGCAGCCGGAGAGAGCCATGGACATCAAGAACGAGATCGCGACCGCCCGCCGGGACGCAGCCGACATGATCGCCGCCGGCATGTTCCCCGTGTACATCGTGGTCGATGAGGACGGCGAGGACGTCGCGATCTACGCCACATCTGGACAGTCGATGAAAGGCATCCCGTCCTTCGCTGCGGCCTCCGCCGACGGCTGGCCAGAGGTCGTCCGGATCGAGGGCGACGCGGGCCGTGCGGTCGCCCATCTCGTCAACTGAGCGTCGCCTTGCGGCTTCCGCAATTGGAAGAAGGGAACGCCGGGCTGGGCTGGAACGCCCTTCCCGGCTTCAGGCCAGCGTCGGTCTGCATGCCCGCCCGATAGGTGTTGACATGCGGATTGTTTTTGCCACGGGCTTCGCTGTGCGCTATCCATAAGAGAGAAACAACCCGCCCAGACCGGGCGGCAGTCCTAAGCAGATGTTGGCATGTCAGGTCTTGTTTAATTGCACATCTGCGGGATGCCAATTGTCGGCGGACGGACTTTAAAGGAGGAGAACGCAGCATGGCGAACGTGTTCATCACGAAAATGGACGAGGTGCCGGGCAGGCCGGTGGTCAGGCTTTTGAGGCCGATAACCGTGGCCGTCGTCGTCAACCGCAACTTCGCCCGGGACTGGTGGGACTCGAAGGTCAAGAGCTTCGTCGGCGGGAACTCGACGGCCAACGCCGACTACGTCGAAGACTGGATCGAGGGCCGTGAGGGCTGCCTGCTCGAAAAGCTCCAGGACAAGGCGGCAGCGTTCGGCGCCAACGCCGTGCTGCGGCTTGAAATCTCCCCCTCCCCTTTCATGGAGAAGGGCATGCAGTTGATCATGGCCACCGGCGAAGCCGTGATCATCGCTTCAGAGCCTTTGACCAATGACGCCCTCCCCTGCCCCGACCCGCGATAGAAAAATGACCCGCCGCAAGGGACTCACCCCCGACGGTGCCCTGACCTTGGGCGTCGTCGCCTTCACCGCCGGGGCGGCCTGCCTTTTCCTGGCGTTGCTCCCTCCGTCCACCGGGGTCTCCGGCGACGATCCCAACGCCGCCGTCGCGCGGTTGGTGGTGGAGTCCGTCCGTTCCAAGGCATGGCCCCCGACGATGGTCGCCCACGACTGGTCTGCGGCCCGTGCCGACGGCACGGTAGAGGTGGGCGTCGTGCAGGAGTCGAAAGCCCCCGGCGGAAGCGTCCGCAAGGCTCCCGCCTTGCTCCCGGTCAGCGCCCCGCCCTCCGTCCTCGCCGACGGCATGGTCGGCGCCGCCAAGCGGCACGTGCAGGCCGTCCTCGTCCAGCGTTGCGGGGACGACGGCAGGTGCGGCCCGCTCGCCGTCGAAGATGTCCGCTTCAAGTCCGCGGACGCCGCCGAGGCACTGGCCCCGGAAGGGTCGATCCGCCGCACGCTGCTGGAGAAGGGGAAGGAGAAGCTCTCGGAGAAGCTCGACGGGGTGCTGAAGAGGTAGCTTGAGCGGCGTCCGCTAGGCTCCCACGAAGTGCGTTTAGCACATCCCGCCTTGTGGTTTCTGCGAATCCCGCTGTGCGGGTGCCTTGCATCCCGCGCCGTGGGTTAATGGCCTCCCACTTCGGTGTTCGGACGGCTCCCGCGTGTCGCTGCCCTCGATGCCCACCAGACGGGCCAAGGGCATCCCCAGTTGTGCATGTTTAGCCTCCCGCCTGATGGCTGCTTGGGTGCAGCACGAGTGTCATCTATGCATCCCGCCATGTGCAGTCGGTCACGCCCACGGCGTGCCGGGATCGGCTCCCGGGATGCGTGCACCGGCATCCCAGGCAGTGCCTTCGCAGCCACCCGTCCGCTGTGCTCGGTGCTGACCGACAGGATGCGTTTCAGAATCCCATACAGCGTTGCCTTCGTCCCCGTACGGCTCCCCCATCACGTCCCACAGACGGGCTGAAGGCATCCGGCATCGTCCCGCTCCGTGCGTCGGCGGCTCCCTGTCGGTGTCCTATTGGGAGCCAACCCAAATCCCGCGCCCCTACCCTCCGGCTCCCTGAAGGCTCCCGCGTCGGCCCGGAGCTTGACGGTTTCCTCCCATCGTGTTATGGGAGGCGTAACCGGCCGGAGGAGCGCCGGGGGTTGGGGGGCGACCGTGCAGAACGCAGAAGACAAAGCCGGGGCGAAGAAGAAGCCGAGGACGGCTGGCCTCGATGCAACTCGGATCGCCGAGACGCGGATTCAGGGAAAGTCGTACCAGGAGATCGCCGACGGCTTCGGCGTGACCCGCCAAGCCGTGCAGTTCGCGTTGAAGAAGCTGGAGACCGAGGCCGCGGCCCTGTCCGGCGAGGGGCTTTCCGTCCGTGCGGTCGCCAACCGCCTCGGGGTCACACCCGCGGTCGCGCAGCACGCGCTGAACGGGTTCGGCGCCGTGCCGCTGGCAAAGGACGGACGGAGCCGCCGGTCGGAGTGGCAGTCGGAAGCCGTCAGGCTCGCCTCCGAGGGCATGGACCCCGCCGAGGTGGCGGCGAAGGTCGGGCGGTCGGAGGATCACGTCCGACGCGTCGTCCGCGATGCGGGTGTCGCCCTCTCCCGCCGGGCCAGCGACGAGGACCGGGACGAGATCCTGCGGCTTCGGGGCGAGGGCCTGATCTACCGCGAGATCGCGGAGCGGACGGGCTGGTCGCATGCCATGGTCGAGAAGGTCTGCCACGAGGCCGGGCTGCAAGGCACGTCGAAGTCCCGTCGCAAGAGGGCGGTCACCGAAGAGGACGAGCGCGAGATCCTGCGCCTTGCCGACGAGAACCTCTCCCAGGCCGAGATCGCCCGGCGAACAGGTTGGAGCCAGTCGCTCGTGTCCAAGGTCATCCGCCACGCCTTCTCGACGCCCGGCGAGTAATCCGTCAACAACCCGCTGGGCATGGCACAGCCTGGTAGGCTCTGCCTGGCGGGCATCTTGCGGGCTCCCACATAGCGTCCATACGCCGTCACCGTGGTGTCGTCGCCAACGCCCGGCGAGTGTCCTCCGGGGAACCCGGGTCATCCATGTTTGCGGCATCTATCTGTTGTCATGTCATCTCTTGTTGCGCTTGAATGCTGGCACTTATATGCTTTGCCAAACAACACCGTTTCAAAGGAGATGCGTCATGAGCAACAAGGGAATCACGAGACTGGCTGCGGTCGCCCTGCTGGCGGGAAGCCTCACCGCCTGCGTCGGAAGCGGACAGGGAATGGGCGGACGGAACGCCAATGCGGACGGATTGTCGCTGTTCGGCGGGCAGTCCGCCGGGGCTGGCGGCGGTCGTCCGGCTTCGGGCATGTTCGCGACCCAGCACCAGGTCTCGCCGGAGACGGTCGAGACGTTCAAGTCCGATCTCATCCGCATCGGGCACACCGAGGCAGAGGCGGAGGCGGCGATAGGCGCCGCCTCGAAGGCGATCCATCTGTTCGAGACCGGCAGCAGCAGGACCAACAGGAACGCCTCCGTGACCGACGTCTGCGGCTCCTACAGCGGCGCCTCGGCGGACTGGGCGGTCGGCAAGGGCGCCGGGGTCATCGTCGTGTGCAGCACGGGCTTCTCCGGTTCAGCCGAGCTGCACGTCGGCAAGAAGGAAGGCAAGCGCTACCGCGTCGGCCAGCTCGGGACGGTCAGCCAGCACTCCGTCCGCGGCGGCACCCGCACGATGATCGGGCTGGGCGGTTTGAAGACCGAGAGCTCGTTCTACTGGGACTACAAGCCCGGCAAGTGACGGCAAATGTGTTGACATGCCATCTATTGTCGGCTATGGTGGCGATCGTGGGGAAGGCAAAGCGACAGCCCCTTTCCGTCGATCCAAGCGAACACTGGGCCGCCTCATGGCGGCCTTTCTTTTTCCTATCCGACGACGGTGCGGCGTCCGCCGTCCGCTTGGTAAGCGCCTGCTTGGCTCCCACTCCGTGGGTGTTCAGCATCCCGCAAAGCGGGTGTGATGCATCCCACTTTGTGGGTTCCTCGAATCCCGCAAAGCGGAATCCACGAATCCCACTCCGTGGGTGCGTTGCATCCCGCTCAGCGCGACAAGCGCACCCGTCGAGTGCATGCGCTGAATCCCACGCTGCACGCCGCCCAGCTCCCGGCCGGTGCTCCTTCGAGTCGTTCAGTGGCCGTCACCCGTACCGAAGCAAGGACGACGCCTGCCCGGGAAGGGGGACGGTGAAGCGGGGTGCAGAATTGCGTCAGCCGCCCATCCGAGCGGCCACACGGTTCAATTTTCAAAGGAGGACAGAATGGCAGTGAAGTGGGAACGCAACCCCGGCGACATCGCCTGGGTTCTCGATGATCGGGAGGCCAGACGCCTGCTGGCGGCCTTCGCCCTTGTGCGTCGCTTTATCCCGGCCTATGAGGGCTGGCGCCTTGGCTTTGAGGAGTTTTTCATCCGACGGGGCAAGGCGGTCACCGCCCAGGCCCTCGACAGTCTTAACCGCCACCTGCGGCGGAAGGGCTGGCCCGAGGTGGAGTTCACCGAGACAGCCCCCGGATGGGGGCATCACCTGTCCCCTTGCGGGTCGCGGGAGGACATGTTGCAGAAACTTCAGCGTCTGGCCCCTTCCGTCCTTGCCGAGATCGCAGCGGGCGATGATACCGGCGAGGAAACGGCCTGCTCCCAGCCCGAGGTGGAGGCCGATTTCGAATGCATCCGGCACACCTCGCCCGGCCTTGACCGCCCGACGATTGAGGCCCTGATCTCGCACGCCCCTGACACTGCGACGGAGGTCTGGCTGCGGGCCTACCTTCCCATGACTGCTCCGGCATGATGGGTGGTCGCCGTTCGGTCGCCATGCATGCGTCCGCGTGGCTCCCACAGGGTGGGTGCTTCGCATCCCACTTTGTGGGTTCTTCGGATCCCGCTCTGCGGTCACACAGAATCCCGCATAGTGAAGCCTGCGGCACCCGCTCCGTGCGTTCTTCGCCTCCCGCAGAGGTGGCGATGGGATCCCGGCGTGCGTCCGCCTGACGCTTCGACAGCTCCTCCCCGGCACCCGTCTACGGCTGCGTTCTACTGGCGGGACTTGCCGCGGCCGCCGTACAGGCGGCTCCAAAGTTCGTCGGTCTCGGTCAGGACGAAGCTGCCGCCGGCGGACATGCCTGTCATCGGTCCAGAGACCCGAAGCCCTTCGGGTCAGGCGCGGCCTGAAAGGCTGTGCCATGATCGCCGCCAGGGCGGACATGCCATGTCAGGCATAGCCTGCCAAGGCTGTGCCATCTCCCCCTGGGTCTGGCGGGGCAGGGCGTCCCATGTTCTCTCGTCCATCCCCATCGGGCACAGCGTGGCGAGCCTGGCCTGCGCGATGGCGACCGCGGCCTCAAGGGTGCCGCCGCCGGCCTCGACGTTGCCGCGGACGGACTCGACCTCACGGCGGGGCAGGGTGAGCCGCAGGCGGAACAGGCGGAACGCGACGCCGTCAGACTGGCCCTGCCGCTTCGCCAGCTCTGGGAGGGCGTATCGGACCATGGCACAGCCTTGGCAGGCTATGCCTGACCCGAAGGGCTTCGGGTCTCTGGACCGATGACACGGCATCCCCAGCAGACCGGCGAGCACCCGTTCGGCCTCCTCGCGGCTGCCCAGCGGCATTCCCTCCGGCTGGCCGAGGACATGGCACAGCCTTTCAGGCCGTGCCTGACAGGCATGCCCCCCCCGAAACAGGATGTTGGGGATGAACCCGGTTCCGCCGGAGGGCAGGGGGCGCTCGGCGATCACGATCGCAGAGGCTCACGCCCCTGCATCGGCGGAGCCGATTCTTTCCAATGCGTGTGCCATGTCTTCGATGAGCTTCCACTTGTAGTGCTTCAAGCCCTGCATGCCAGCAGGCAGAGCCTGCAAGGCTGTGCCATCAGCACCGGCGACACGTCCCGCATCTCCCGGTGCCGCTCGCCGTCGCGGATGCCGTACTGCCGAAGGAGTGCCGCGATGCGGCGTTCAAGTCGGGCGTTAATTTCCGTCCGCGTCCCGTTGCGTCGATGGCCGTAGGGCAGGGTGGAGACAATACAACACCCGGGAGAGAGTGGGAGCCCAGGGCTTTGCGTGGCGCGGGGCATACAGAGCATGCACCATGCGGGTATCGCTGAACCCACAAAGTGGGATTTGAAAGCACGCTGCGCGGGAGGCTCGCACGCCCCATGCGGGCTTCATGTGGGAGCCAAGTGGACGGCGTAAGGGCTTCTAGAGGGTGTCCCGCCCGACGCCATCTCGAACCATCGGCACAGTCTGCTTCGGAGGAAGGGACTGCTCGTCCGCCCTCATTTCGACGAAGCGGGCCGCCCCGAGGGCCTCGACCAGCCGCCCCTGGGCGGCGTACAGGCGGATGCTGGCGTGCTGCTCGGCGTAGCGGGCCGATATCGCCGCCGCCTCCGCGGCGAACGCCGCGTCGATGGCGTGGATCACGTCGGCGGCGGAGCGGTAGCCGAGCCTGTACTGCTCGCGGTAGTGCCGCTCAACGTCCATCAGGCTCTTCAGCGCCGCCTCCGCCTCGGCCCGCTGCCGCACGACGGAGTCGTGCATGTTCCAAGCCTCCCTGATCCTGAATGCCGAGAAAGCGAAGTCCGCCGGACGGACGATCGTCGTCAGCGCGTTCTTGCCTCTCGCGACCTCCGCCTCTTTCTCTCCGACGGGCAGGGGCACGAACGGAACGTGGGGGCCGAACTCGTGCCTGTTGACGCGGAGGTAGCGGTCGGATGCGTCGGCGAGGTCCTGCTCGGCCCTGATGCGTGCCGCGCGGGCCTGGTGGATGCTCGCGTCGGACAGCGGTACGTCGGCGGCGTTCGCGTTGCCCTCACGCACGGCGGGCACCACGTCGGTCGTCTTGAAGCTCTCGATCCCGCGTTCCCTCCGCAGGGCCGCGTCCGCGAGATCCCTGCGGAGCGCGACGTCGATGAAGACACCGCCGACAGCGTACGCGGCATGCTCGGCGAGCTCGTGCGGGGTACGGGCGCCGTCGCCGGGCTGCGTCTCTTCCACGTTCCGGTCGGACTTCAATGCCCAGGCGACTTCCCACGCGAGTGACCCCGGAGCGAGTTCGCTGTCTTCCGGGGCGTCGAGGGCGATCGGCACTCGGACGGTCGAACCGCCGGCAGGAATCGACACGGTGATCGGCGTACCCTGCCCCTGCAAGGCAGAGCATGCGGAAACCGCTACAAGAGCGGTGCCGAGACACAAGGCTCTCGTCATCGCAGAGACCTCTGTGCGGCCTTGCGACGCACTGCGTGTCACATTCCCGAACGACCTCATCGGATGGTTCCTGTTCTGGCTCTCACGGACGGGCAATCACCCGTCCTGATTTATGACTAAGAATATGCGGTGTGCATGTCAACACGTAATTGACTGTCGTTTCTGCGGTCGGGGACTCTCAGTCGCCAGAGGGGCAGCCACGCACCGCCCGTTTGGCTCCCACTAGACGGCGTCTTCAAATCCCACGGTGCGTCCGTTTGAAGTCCGCCGTGTGGTCATCCAGAACCCCACACTGCTTGAGCGCTGCATCCCGCATCGTTCCCGAAAGACGTCCCGACACCACCCGGGGCAGGGGCAGGGGCAGGGGCAGGGGCAGGGGCAGGGGCAGGGAGTCTAAAACATCGAAAATCGTCGAATAAACATCGTAATCCGCTAACGCCCCTCCGTCCGGGCGGTGGCGACAGCCCCTACTGCCGCAACGGAGACGGGGCGGTGGCGGAGGTTATTCCGTTTCCTCCTTATCATTATATTATCTCTTAGTTACCCGCACGTACGCGCACGCGCGTTGGTTTCACCGAACGTCTTGGTTTCGGACATACGGGGCGGATGGGGAAGTTCGTTCGGTCGGGAAAAGGGATTCCCGCAGCAGAAGCGGGAAGGGGCAGTGCCCCCATGGAATCCTCTTTCATCCCGGGGCGGAGCTGGAGGCGGACGGACGGGACGGACGGAGAATGGTCGAGGCGTGATTGCGGACGGGAAGCGGTCGTCCGCACGCCGTATCCGACTGGGTCGGCACACACGCACCACCCGGGATAAAGATGAGATCGGGGGCGGTAGCCCTCCGACATGCCCGCAAAATCGGTTCCAAGGGGTCTCTGGACGCTCCGGCGGGGTAGGGTGCTCCGAGACAGCCGGACGGCGGATTTGGCGTTCAGAGGTGGCCCGCAACCGCTTTCATGGGGTGTCGCCCAGCCGGATCAGCCGAGCCACTCGTCGATCGGGATGAACCCTTCGGGACCCTCCACGGCGTCGAGGCACGGGGCGGACATTCCGACCTCGTCGTCGCCGGGCGTCGGGATCGGATGGAAGTGGTCGCCGTCGGGCGCGTCCCACGCGATGTCGATCTCGCCATCGGCATGCAGGCTTCGCAGCGTCTCGACGGCCTCGCCGGCGGACCCCGCCCGAACCTCGACTTTGGCTCCCAGGACGATGGCCAGCCCGCCCCCGCTCGGGCGGCGTACGGTCTCGGTAGCGGAAAGGTAAGCGGTGTAGGTGCCCATCGGTATCCTCCGGAATCGGGTGCGATGCCCGATCCTGGCGCAGGCGACCTTCCCCCCGTCCCGGGCACGCGTCACGACACCGATGTCGGGCGATACCCGAAGCCATTCGGGGAATGGCACGTCGTGCGGCTTCCCAGCGGGGTCGGGCAAGCCGACCGGAGGGCATGGCTCCCAGCTTCGCAGGGAACCTGCGTGGCATGACGCGGGAGGCAGCATCACCGCAATGTGGGATTCGTAGAACCTGCTGTGTGGGAGCCTATTGGGAGCTAGTCGGCTGCTTTCTTGGTATCTGCGGGGAGTTAAGGGGGTGCGATGCGGACGGCATGCCGCATCTCCGGCGGGGGAGGGCAGACACCGATGGAATGGCGGCATATCGCCAGTAAAAGGCAAATCGGCGGATTCACCCCGGGATTCCATCGTGTTAGCATGCCCCCTCGCTCTGCGGAGGGAGGAAGCGATGCAATCCGAGCTTCGGGTCCGGCTGGAGGCCGTCGATGCGTCTCGCAACGTCCACCGCGGCTATCTCGTGCAGGCGGGCAGGGACCTCTTCGGGAGCTGGACGGTGCAGGTCCGCTACGGTCGCATCGGCAGCCCACACGGGGCCGTGCTCAACGTCTACGCGGGCAGCGAGGAGCGGGCCAGGAGGGCAGTGATGTCGGCGCTGCGCAAGCGGATGTCGTCGCCGAAGCGGATCGGGGTGCCGTACGTCGTCGTCGAGGCCGTGCTGCCGCCGGGGGACGGGGCGGACGCGTGGCTGCCGGAAGGGATGGCACGGCCCTGATCTTAACCCGCTTCTCGCTGGGTTCCGTCCTGCCGGCGCCGGTCAGCGCCCCTTCCAGACCCTGATCGCTTCCCTGGCAACGTTGAGATCGACCCCGATGCCGCTGTCCGACATCAAACGCTGTACGGCGGCGCCCTTCGACCACGCCTCGCCCCACAGCCCGAGCGATGCCTTGGCCGACGCCTCGACGCGGGCCGCCTCCGACCCGGCGGGGAACGCCGACGGCGGCGCCGCCGTCCACACGACCGCCCCGAGGCAGACCGCGGCGGTCGCGGAGGCCGGGAGAAGCCCGCCCCGCCCGCCGGCGGCCAACCCCCAGATCGCCCAGAGCGAAGCAAGAATTTTCGACACGTTGAGCAGGATCGAGACCTGCGACAGGACCATGGACACCGGCGGGACGAAGACCGAGGCGACGACGTTGTGCGAACCCTCGGCTCTGGCCCACGCCTCCGGGTCGCTGCCTGCCGCCGCCCTCCAGGGGGAGACGAGTTCGGCCTCAATCCAAACGTCCAGCTTCGCCGAGTCCATCCCGTAGGGGAGATCGGAGAGGGCCAGCCTGCGTCCGTCAGCCATCGGTATCGACTTGCGGAAGAACGCCTCGACCAGCTTGCGAGCCTTGGGGTCGGAGGACTGCGGCAGGATCTCGTAGGCGAACTGCCCCAACGAGGCGTCGGGGTTGGCGGGCAACCCGCCGGTGCGCTGAGCGAACTCGCGGTCGAGCCGGTCGCCCGCCATGGCGACCGCACCCCCGCGCCGCTCTTTCGGGCGCGACACTTCAAGCGACCAGAACTGGTAGTCCCGGTGCAGAGCCTTGAGGTCGGACCACACCCGGGCGTGCGACGTCCGCAGGCGTTCGGCTCCGAAGTCGATGTCCTTGCGGGCCTTCTCCGCCCGCTCGGCGTCCCTCGCCGCCGCCCGCGCCGCCGCGGCATCGTCCGCCAGCAGCAAGGCGGACGAGACCGCCGCCACGGGATCGGGCTTCCCGCCGGGGGCGAGGAATCCGTCCTCGGCCCGCCCGGCGAGCACGTCCGCACGGTGCAGGGCCACGACCCGGCCGGCGTCCTTCACGTCGGGCGGCAGCCCGTCGAGCGCGGAGTGGTAGCCGTAGTGCACCGCGGCCAGCGTGCAGACCCACAGCACAAGGAACCCGCTAGCCCCTCGCAGCGTGCGCACCAGCCCGCTGCCGAAATACCAGGCGAGACCGAAGGCCAGCAGGATCTGGCCGACCCAGGAGAGCGCAGTCAGCACATCGTTTCCGGCGGAGGGGTCGGACGAGACGGCGAGCAGCGTGCCGTTGTACGCCAGCTCGAAGAAGACGTAGACCGCCGAGACCAGCCCGGTGACGGCGAGGAACAGCCCACGCCGCCAAGCCTCCCTCCTTCCGTCCGGCGGCAGTCCGACCGAAGCCGTCATCGCCCCGGCGGCTCCACCCGCTCCAAAAACCTGCTCACCCGTAGTCATTTGATGTCCTCCTGCACCGCGTATGTCCGGATTCGACGCTATGGCCTATGTGTCTGCATGTCAAACATGATCGGCATCTTTTGGCTTCCTTTTAGGCTTCCTTGTGTCTGCATGCGGACCTGCTAGGCTATTCCCTTGAACTCTCCGCCGGGGAGCGCGAAGCACACTAGGAGTGTTGACATGAGGAATGTTGTAAAGGCGTTGTGGTGGCTCGCGAAGCTGCCGATACGCTTGGTCTTCCGCCTTGCTTTCGGGGGCTGGGCCGAACGCCGGGGTCGCAGGGCCGAACTGCGGATGAAGCGGAAACTGGAGGCGCGGGGGATTCCCGTCATCCACGACCTCTTCGTCCGGCACGGCAACGGGGTGTGGACGCAGATCGACCTCGTCGCCTTCCTCGGTGACCGGATCGCCGTCGTCGAGGTCAAGAACTACGGCGGCACGGTCGAGGTCGCCCCTGACCGCGCGGAGTGGGCGGTCACCTACGCCGGCGGGCGGAGGGCGACGATGCGAAGCCCGCTGCGGCAGAACGCGCAGCACTGCAAGGCCCTCCGGGAGCGCTTCGGCCGCCCGGGCGTCGCCTTCGAGAACCATGTCGCCTTCGACCGCACCCCGCTCCGGGGCGGCTGCGAAGGGGTGTGGGACCGCGTGCCCGAGCTGTGGCCGACGGATGAGACCCAAGCCGCCAGGGCGGTCTGGAACGCGATCGTCGCGCACGACGAGGCGACCGACCGCATGGCTGCCTCACGCGAGCACATGCGGTGGATTAAGGGGCAGAGGTGAGACGAGGCCTTCGAAGAGCAGTCCGTCCGCGCTATCTTATATGTTTGCATGTCAGAAGTAACGGCATGCGCGGCACCTGATCGGGAGGACGGAAAATGAATCTGGCTGCTTCAGCCCCGGCGGAAGGGGCTTCCGTCGGCTGGGCGCCGCCGCTGTCGGTGGCCGCGGTGTCGGTGCTCTACCTTTGCGGCGAGGTTTGGTTCCACTTCGAGCTGCTGGACGCGGCCTCGTCGCCCGACACGCCGCGCGAAGCCCTGGAGCGGCTGGCCGCCATCGGGAAAGTGCTGGCCGCCTTCGGGCTGGCCTGGTCTGCGCGGGGAGGGGGCGCTCTTCGGGGTGTGGGCCCGCGCGGAGCATGCACAGCGTGCCGGACTGTCCGTCCGGGCCTCCGCGGCGGATTGGCTTGCCAAGCCCACGTCGGGCGGGGCAGAACGCTCGGCGACGGCGGGCCGGTGAGGGCGACCTCCCGCCCCCGCACCCAACCACATCCAGGCACAGACGATGAACAAGTCCGAATTGATCGACGCGGTGGCCGAAGCCACGGGCCTCTCGAAGACCGACTCCGGGAAGGCTGTCGAGGCCGTGTTCGGCGGCATCGAGTCCGCCCTGAAGGCGGGGGACGAGGTGCGGCTGCCCGGCTTCGGCACCTTCGCCGTGAAGAACCGCCCCGCCCGGACGGGCAAGAACCCGCGCACCGGCGAGCCCGTCGAGATCGCCGCCGCCAAGGCGGCCGCCTTCAAGCCCGGCAAAGGTCTCAAGGACGCCCTGAACGGCTGATCGAAGACGACGGGTTCGGACGGCGGAACGGTGCCCGCCGAGTCCGGAAAGGCGAAAGCGGGGGAAGGATCGCTCCCTCCCCCGCTCATCTCACTTCGGCTCCACGACCCGCCGGGCCTCCTTGGCCGCTTCCGCGTACCGGCGGATCGTCCCCCTCGCCCGCCAGGAGGTGTCCACCTCCATCGCAGAGGCATACGCCTCGGCGTGTGCCATCCCGAGCGCGGAGTAGGGCGGGGGCATGGCACAGCCTTTCAGGCCGTGCCTGACAGGCATACGCACCGCCTCGATCTCCGACAGGCTGGCGTACCCGAGCTCCGGCTCGCCGAACCCCATCGTCAGAGCCGTGAACGGCCCCGACGTGCACGGCATGTCGATCAGCCCGTAGAGCGTGTCGCCGTCGGCTTCCATCTCCGAGACGATGGCACAGCCTGGTAGGCTCTGCCTGGCGGGCATGAGCGTCGCCGCCCCGACGGCGGCGAAGATCTTTACAACCGGCTCCAGGTCCGGCTCCGTCCGGCCCTCGGCCTGCGCGGTCCGGGTCAGGCGGTTGTTCTCGCGCAGCCGCGCGATGGTGGCCTCGTCAAGCAACGACATGCATCATCCTCGCTTCTTGGATCCACGCCTCTTCAGCCGCACGCACGGCGCGTGCGGACTTGCTCATGGCGATGTCCTGGCGCACGCGGTCGATGCCTGCCAGGCAAAGCCTACCAGGCTGTGCCATGACCCCGGAAGCGTTCCGCCGCCCCATCGTGACCCGCAGCCGCCCGTTCACCTCCTCGATGGCACAGCCTGGTAGGCTCTGCCTGCCGGGCATCGACCAGACGAAGACCAGGCGGCGTTCCCGACAGGACAGGTCGCCGTCAAGCCGAGCCAGCAGCTCGGACAGCTTCCCCATCTTGCCCGGGTCGGAGGTCACATGCACCGAGCGGCAGCCCTCCAGGAGTTCGGGGAAGTCGGCCCGCAGGATTTCGGCGTCGTCGCTGTCCATGTCAGTCCCTCTTGCCCATCTCGTCCCAGGCCCCCCGCAGGTCCCGCGCCCAGCGGGCGAGCCGCGCGTCGAGGTCGGCGAGGAACTCCATCGGCTTCAAGACCGCCATCTCGCCGCGGCGGGCGTGGACCAGTTCCCCGGCGGTGCCGACGCAGTCCGGCATCACCAGACGCCGCGTCCCCGACGAGCGGGACAGCACCGCCAGCACGAGGCTGTCCTTGGACCATCCCGGGTTCGGGACGGGAAGCCAGCCGATCAGGTCGCAGTCCGTCGGCCAGCGCTCGAACTCCGCGAGCAGGGCCTCCGCCTCTTCCTTCCATGACCGCTCCCACCCCCGGATGACGGCTTCGTCAGGCTGCCGCATCGTCCCCTCCTTGCCCATTACCCGCCGTGTCCGGCCTCGGCGGACACCGCTCCGCCGTCCAGAGCCCCTCGTCCTCGATCAGCCGCCCGTCGGTGCCGAAGCGGGCGAGCCACGCCTCGCGACCCGCCAGCCCCCGCACCCGCGTGCCGCAGGGCAGGGTGGCCCGGTAGCTGAAGTGGTGGTGGCCGTGCACGAGCAGCCCGGCCCCGCAGTCCCTGGCGAGGCCCGACAGGCAGGCTGCCCCGAACTCGTGCGTCTCGGGCGCCTCGTGCGTCACCAAGATCCGTCCGGCGGACGGAAGCCCCCGCGACCGCTCCCGCAGGGCGTCGAAGTCCTCCGGGAAGATCGTCGTGCGGTCTTTCACCGGCAGCCCGTTGCGGAACCGCTCGTTCTTCGGGATGCACGCCAGCTTGGACTCCCGCGTCAGGAAGCGCGGCTCGGACCCGTCGTTCGGGAACCACACCTTCTGCCGGAACACGCCGCCCAGCCCGCCGAGCGACACCGGGCCGACGGTTTCGAAGCGGGCGTGCAGTCCGTCCTCGACCGGCAGGGACTCGATGGACGCCTTCCAGATTTCGGGGCGGTCGCTTTCGTGGTTGCCGTGGATGTACAGCACCCGGACGCCCTCCGCCCGCACCGCGACGAGGGCCGTGTCCGCCGTCTCGCCCGCGGCCGGCAGGCTTTTTCGGTCGTAGAAGTCGCCGACGATCACCGCCGCGTCGGGACGGGCCTCGCGGGCCGCGTCGATGATGAAGTCGAAGTCCCCGTGCGGATCCCCGCAGAACAGGATGCCGATCTCTTTGCTCACTCTCAACCCTCCTCGCCACGCGCGGAGGGTCGCCCGCCCCGCGTCAGTCCGTTTCGTCCGCTTCGTTCGTGTCTATGTCTATTAGGGCAGGCATCGGGTTCGCTCCATGAATTTCCCTATCGTGTTATATTAAGCATCACCCTTGCCTTTGTCAACATTCTTCGCCTTTGGCGCGTTCTTTTTCGGCTTCCGCTCGCGCTTCGCGGGTGCCGCCCTCTCTTCGTCGTCGGCTTGGCCCCGCTCGCGGTCGGCCAGCAGTTCGTGGAGCTGCACCCGTCCCGACAGGTCCCACGCCAGCAGCTCGTCCACCGTCGAGCAGTCCACCGCCTGCTCGACGGGGATCAGGTGGAAGGGGCCGGACGCGGAGCCGCCGTCGATCATGCCCGGCAGGCGCTGCCCAGCGGGCTGTGCCATGCCCGGCAGGCAGAGCCTACCAGGCTGTGCCATGCCCCGCACGGCTGAGCCGTGAGGCTCTGTCGATCGTCAGGATGCTGTGCGCGATCGCAGAGCCTTCGGCACCGCGTGCCGATGGCATGCCGCCGACCCGCCATTTGATGGCCTCGCGCAGGGCGGCGGGGTCGTCCGTGGGCAGCGGCGAAGGCTTCCCCTCCGGCCCGGTCGGCAGGTCCGTCCAGTAATCCGTCAGCAGCCGGATGTTGTCGATCATTGGCCAAGGCCCAACGCCCGGTGGGTCATCGGGTGAGACCCGAAGCCCTTCGGGTCAGGTCCTCGGCGATCTTCCGCCGCTTCGCTTCGCTGGCTTCGGCCATGCCTGTCAGGCGCTGCCTATCTGGCTGTGCCACGCTTTGCTTCCCTTTCACCGGCTTTCTCCTTCCGATCCTGGCGCGGCGGCCGACGAAGGACAAGAATTGAAAGATTCCGTTCACTCCGCTTCCGGGGCAAGCAGGGCCGCCCGCAGGTCGAGGTCTTCGACGGCCCCGTGACCCTTCTCTTGCAGCAGCCGGTTCGCCTTCACGGACTCGCTCATGAAGTCGGCGAACACCTCGGTCTCGATCCGCTCGCCGCGCCGCCAGACGCGAGGGGACGGCTGCACGACGCGGAACCCGGCGATCAGGTGGTCGAGGCCGAGCGCAAGGAGGTCGGGGTCGCGGACGGACAGCCCGATGATCCGCATTCCCGAGAGCCAGTGCCGGGGCGACGGGTCGATGCTCATGAAGATCGCGCCTCCGCCGAGGCGCCAGCCGGTGGCGCCCGTCAGCATCAGCGGGAGCAGGCCGGAGTGCCGCCACAGCACGCCGCGGTCGAAGCGGACGCCCTGGAAGTAGAGCCCGAAGGCGGGCGGCAGCTTGCGCAGCACGGCCTCGCGAACCATGCGCCGCGCGGCCTCGACGTCGTTCGCTTGCGGGGCGGCGAGCAGGGTCTGCCGGAGGTCGGCCTCCCACTCGCCAGCCCGGTAGCTGAGCACGGTCGCGCCGTCGGCGGAGCGGTCGGCGCCGAGCATCGCGTCGAGCACGGTGGCGCAGCGGGAGTCACGCACGACGAGCCGGGCGGACTCGCTCGGTTTCCGCACGAGCGAGCTGAGAATGCCTGCGGTTCGGCCGGCGGGCGACGTGAACGGCGTGTGCAGCTCGACGGAGACCTCGTCCGCCTCCACGGCCCACGCCCGAGCGTCCGTCCGCGGCGGCACGCCTTTGGGGCTGTTGCACGGCAGCCAGCCGCCGTCGCGTGCCACCAGTTCCAGGGCGTCCGCGAGGGCCTCGCGGGAACGCTGCGCCTCGATCATAGGAAGAAGTCCGGCCATGTTCGCTCCTGCCGTGCCGTCGCACTGCGGTTCAATGTGAGTTTTTGGGCTGGGCGTCCGCCGCCCAGACCGCGTAGGCCCGCCGAAGAACACGCAGGTCGCCGCCGGTCCGCGTGAAGAGGCTGCGCAACGCCGTCAGGGCATTCCCGGTCGGTCGGCCAGCCGTCCCGCCGTCCCCAGATGCGGAGACCACGGCGTCGAGGCTGGCCGCGAAGAGGTCGCGCCCGCCAGCCGGAGCCGGGGAGTCCGCCTCTTCGTTTGTCATGCCCCGCACGTTCCGTGCGAAGCTCGGAGCGATGCCCGGCGCGTCGTCTTCATCGGGCATCCGGTTGAACTGCGTCAGGCTGACCCGCTTGGGGCGGTGCGGGGCAGGCTGGCCCCCCACCGAAGCATCTTCGGCATCTTCGAGCGCCCACCGCTCGTGAAGTTCGAGTTCGTCGCCGACGTCGGGGAAGGGGATGTCGCCCGAGGATGCGGGCGAAGGGTGCCCCGCACGTTCCGTGCGCAGCTCGGGGCGATGCACCGCACGTTCCGTGCGAAGCTCGGAGCGATCGCCGGGACCGCGCCGACGCAGCCCGCTCGCCGCCTTGTTCATCATGTCCGCCAGCCTCATGTTCGACGTGCCGAGAAGCGACGGTGTCCCGCTCCGTTCCCACGCCTTCCGTCCGTTGCAGGCGAGCCACTCGCCTGCGATCCGCCGGCTCTCCTTATCCGAATCCTGGTTGTGCTCCCCGGCGAGCAGCCGGGCGGCGATCCGCGTCTGTGCGGCCCAATGTCCGAAGGCGGCGGCGCACCAGGTCCAACCCCAGCAGGCATCCTCAAGCCCGGCGAGGCGGAGGGCCTCCGCGATCTGCGCCATCGCAGAGCCTGCGGCACCGCGTGCCGATGGCATGCCTTGCACGGCAGAGCCGCCCAAGGCTCTGTCGATGTCACGCAGGGGCATGTCACGCAGGGGCGCTCCGGTCGATGCAGGGGCGTGGCAACCCCACCGGACGCGGGACATCCACCGCTCGACCTCCGAGGTCAGGACCATCCGGTCATCGGTCGCATCGAGCACCCGGGCCAACGCCTCGCGGGCCGCCTGCTCGCACAAGGGAGGCTCCCAAGCCCAGACTCCGAACGGGTCGGGCCACGGCCACTCGTCTTGCGTCGGCATGTTCGTGCCCCCGTCGAAGACCATCACTCCCCCCGGAATACGGTACGCGCTAGGCGTAATTAGGTTGGCATGTCAACCTGAAGATACCTTACATGTGAGATGGCGTGCTTGTCAACACAGGTTGTGCGTTCTCGCGTTTTGCCCGAAATGCGCGTGCCATGGTCAGGCTTCCCGCTCCCAGGGTACATTTCGCACATATATTGACATGCAGACACTTTAGCGCAAGCGTCGTAGGCATGGCACGCTCCGCGGTTTCTGCGGTGCATGCCCACCCTGAAAATGAGGAGCGGAGAGATGGCGAGGACGTTGGGGTATGAGGCGAGGCAGCCCGTCGATCAGACGAAGAAGCCTGACAATGACGGCTACGCGGACGGCTACGCGGGCGAGGTCGGAATGCCGGACCGGCCGCTGATCGAAGTGGGATCCGCAGAGCACGGACTGCCGGCGGGCATCATGCTCACCGTCGGCTACCTGATGATCATCTTCGGCTCCATCTACGCTGCCTGGCGCCTCGCCGGCTGGGTGGGGGAGACCGCACAGATCGCCGGGCTGAAAGACATCCGAGGCAACGCGCAGTCGAGAAGCATCGTCATGACCTGGCTGATCGTCCTCGGGCTCATCTTCGGGGGCATGTTCCTCGTCAACATCGTCGGAGGTTGAGCCGGCGGACGAGAAAAAGGGGCGGAGGAATCCGCCCCTTGCCGTTTCCGTCCGTCCCGGCTGGTCACAGCCGCAGGCCGGCGTAGCCAGACTTTGCCGAAGCCCTTGCGGCGACGGTCGCCTCGGCGGTCTCCGCGACTATGGCGTTGGCCATCTCCCGCGGCGTGACGCCGCGCAGGCAGCGGGCGGCGATCTCCGAGCCGTTCCGGTTGCCGAACCGCTCGATCGCCCTGTCGGCCTCGGCCTGCCCGCTCTCGGCGGCGATGATGAGGCGGACCTCGCCGAGCCACTTCGTCATCGCCGCATCGACGTCTGAGATCACGGCCTCGGCGGCGGCCGCCACGGCCTTGGCGGTCACGTCGCTCTGTCCGGAAGCTCGTCCGGCGAGACCACATTCGCGGATGTGGCGGGCGGCGGCGTCGGCCGCCGTGTCCCTGATCGCCGTCAGCGAGACCCCGAGCGCGGCGAGCGTCCGGCGTCCGGCGGCGCGGGTGGCCGGCAAGAGCGGTTCGGCCTGGGCGGCGAGCCGCATGGCGTGGGACTCGACTGCGTGCATCGAGGCCGACACGGCGATCTCGACGAGCGACGCCGAGGAGCGGAGCTCCCCGCGTACGGTCCTGGCGGCCTTCGCTTCGGGAACCCCCTGGAGGAAGCCGCGCTCGGCGCAGCCCGAGGCCGCCAGACGGACGGAAGATGTCGCCAAGTCCGTCTCGCCGGATTCCCGCACCGCCCGTGCCGTCACCGTCGCGACATAGCCCGTGAGTGCCGCATCGAACGCCTCCGCAGGGGTCCGTCCGATATCGAGCATGTCCTCCGCTGCCCGCTCAGCGGCGAGCCAGGCGCCGCTGCCGTCGAGGCCGAGGTCCAGCGCATGGCCGAGTGCGACGTCGCGCAGCTCGATCGCGAAGGCCAAGCGGGATAGCGCCTCGCCGGGCGGGAGTCCTTCTTCGATCGACGAGGTCAGGACGGCCCTCCTGACCTCGACCGGAACCTCGCCCGCCTTGCCCCCCCGTTCTGCCGTCAGCCAAACCATTTCGCTCGCGTATTCCTTGCCGTCCTTCATGTGCCTCTCCTTCTCCCGCTACCCGCGCCGACGCTTCGCCGGCCCTCGGCTTGCCTTGATTCTTTGCGCAGCTCCGTCCGCCGGTCAAATCAATGCCCTGCAATATAGATATTTAATCGTTGACATGCAGACATCAATAAGAAAATCTCAAAAACAGGCACCGGAGCGGTGCGCAGACATCAACGAGGGGAGCCGCCCCGCGGAACGGAGGCGGCAGGACAAACGAGAGGGCGTGACGATGGACAACACTGACAGCATACAGACACCAAAACCCCCGGTGCGGGCCGGGCAGACGCAGGTCGGGTTCTATCTTCTTCCCCGCGACTGGCAGGCGGTGAAGGGGATCGTGATCGGCGAGGAGATGTCGATGCAGGCATTCCTCGGCGACTGCGTTGCGTCGGCCATGGAGCATCTGACCGGAAAGGCCCCTGCGGGGCTGCGCCAGTTCCCCTGCCGGGCCAGCACGCGTCGGCTGTCGGCGGTGCCGAAAAGGTCGGGGCCGCCGTCCCGTGTCGGGAAAGTAAACGTCATGGGCCACCTGCCGAAAGAGCATGTGCTGCGGGTCAACACCGTCGCCGCCAAGTTCGACATCAGGCGCCAGGACATGCCGGCCATCGGGCTGGTGCTGGAGTTCGCCCGCCGCGGCCTCGGCTTCCCGCAGAGCGCACGCGACGCCGTGACACGGCTGGCGAAGACCGCCCCCGGGAAGGCCGATGCAATCCTGCCATAAGCGAACCAGGCTTCCAGCAAAGCCGAAAGCTGTGGCTCACGGACACGAGAAGAGGGACGGCACCAGCCGTCCCTTCTGTATTCCTCGGAGATTCAGGCCTTCGCCTTGGCACGCGGCTTCGATGCCGCCTTCGCTGGCTTGGCCTTCGGCGGCTTCTGCTGAGCCTCTGGATTGCCCGGACGCTCTTCACGCTCGTTCGGCGGGGCGTCGATCATCTTGTAGACTTCTTCCGGCGTCGCATCGTGCAGGATGTCGATGGCTTCCCGCTGCTCGTCGGTCAGTTCGTCCGGGTCGAGCAGGTCCAGGTTGTCCAGGATCAGCAGCCGGGCGCCTGCCTCGATCACCTTCTGCGTGGAGGTCGGAGCCCCTCCCAGTCCGCCTGCCACCAGCTTCTTGACCTCGAAGGTATCCAGCACGTCGAACCAGCCGCTCAACGGACGCTTCCCTTCCCGGCTCTTAGCCTTGGGGGTGGTTGCCTGGGCACCGCGCTTCTCGTTCTCGATCCAACGGTCGAGGGCGGAGGCCAGGTCGCTCCGCTCGGCGCGGATTGCCTGCAATGCCTCCAGCCGCTCGGCCTTGCTCATGTCCGCGAGCCCGCGCTCTTTGTAGAGTTGGAACGCCTCAAGGCGGCATTCCGCATTCTGCTTTGCCCGGTCGAAGCGGATGGGGCCGTAACGCCGGGCCGTCGAGAAACTCGGCACCTTCTTCTTTGACCGCGACGAAACGACGTCTCGGATTTCCTTTTCCAGCTTCAGCCGGAACGGCTCGCCCTCGCGATGTGTGCTGCGCAGATCCTCGATCCGCGTTTCGCGAACGCGCTCGATCTCGTCACGGGTGGCGTCGGGGTTGACGGCGAGCAGGTCGAGCTCCGCGGCGAGCGCCGCCGCCTTCTCTTGTTCGTCGATCAGCGGGGACACCCGTGCGTCCAGCCGCTCGAACACCGTGTTCATGACCAGAGCGACGATGTCCTGCTTCGTGACTTCCAGCTTGCTCGCTAGATGGTCGAGAATGTCGATAATGGTCGGGGACAGGTGCCCCTGAAGCTGCTTCTTCCCCTCCCGTCGGCCCGCCTTCCGCTCATCCGGCGTCCGTGACGCCGGCCGGGTTCCGGTGAATCCCAGGATGGAAAGCGATGTGCGATCCAAAGCGTATCCGCTCGTCTGTTCCATTTCCTCTGACATCGCTTTCCCCCTCCCGGCGGCAGCCTCCGCCATGGGGCCGCTCACCTGTGACCCAACGGGCCTGTGACATGACAACACTTGCGGCGATAATGGGGGTCTGACATTGCTATGTCAACAGTTACGGAGCGCGGGATGCCCATCGACAGGCGTCCGTATGCAGATAGTTAGAACACTGTTTTAGTGGCTCTAAAAAGCTTTAGCTTAGCCATTCCTCAGCGATTTGCCCGCATCATGATGGCATCCGAAACGCCAAGGGGCAGGTGGCGAGAAATGACGCAGATCGCAGCGAAGGGGGTTTGGAGTCTTCACCGCGTGCAGGGCCGCGTGGCGGCCAACGGCGGCGGCATGACGAGCCACGAGGGCACGCTCTACAAGTACATCGAGTTCAACGACCGGGCCTTCAACAACGTGCTTGTGACCTCGGAGTTCGAGCGCTTCGTCGAGCCGGGGCGCGAGGGCCTGTACTACATCGCCATCATGGACTTCGGGAAGGCCAAGGCGGCGTTCCTGACCGCCTACAAAGACGCCAAGAACGAGGAGGTCTACCCGGTCAGCCGGGCCGCGAAGAACCTGTCGCGGGCGCCCCTCTGGCTCGGCGTCGCCGCGCTGCTGGCGACCGTCTTCCTGATCTGGATTCTCATCGGCTTCGTCACGCTGTTCATCGGCGTCTGGCAGATCAACATCGTCCGCAAGCTCCGCTCCGGGGCCGCGGCGATGGAGGAGGCCGTCCGTGCCGATCTCGCTCTCATGCGGCAGTCCGTCAACCTGTCCGGCGGCACTGCCGCGGTCCCGGCCGTCGTCCCCGCCGGCTAACTGCCGGAAGGCGGCACTGGGGTCAGAGGAAGGGGGCGGTTCTCCGCCCCCTTTCCGCGTTCCCGTCTACAACCTGAGACCGGAGGCCCGTTTGGCGGTTGGGGGCGCGGACGGAACGGGGGCAGCCGCCCCGCCCGTCATCGCTCCAAGGCCCAAGGCCCACATCCGAGTCGCTTGCGCTTTACTGGCGATCGAAATCGCCGCCTTGCTGGCGGTCAGGACCGCCCCTGCGGTGGCGGACACGTCCGCCACCCTGCCGGAGGCGAGCAGCGGGCGACCGGCCCCGTAGCCGTCCTCGACCGCATCCAAGCGCCGCCGCCGCTTCACCTCCACGGCGTAGGGCGTCTCGCGCTCGAACCCGCCTTCGCTGACGCGTGTCGGGCAGGCCCATCCGGACTGGAGGTCCGACGCCGCCTTCACACACCGCAGGAAGTCTTCCGGCCCTCCGCCGAGCTCGACTCCGGGGTGCCCCAGGGTGTCTCCGTCCAGCCGCCAGGCGGACGGGACGGCCGTCTCGCTGGCGAGGACGGCAAACCCGCAGGCGTGTCCGTTCCGTCGGAACCACGCCTCGTCGGCGGCCACAGGGTCGTCGTGGGCGAGGCAGAGTTCGCCGTCGGCGGCCCGCAGTCCTGACCCCGTCGGCACGAGGCGGCGCACGATTCCGTCCGGGCAGGCGTCGAGGTGCCCGGCGTCACCGACCGCAGCCTCCGGCAACGATCGCCCGACCTCGGCCACGGCGGACCGGAGGGCCTGCCGCAGGGCGGGCAACCTCGCGTCCCCTTCCTTCAGCCCGCCGGCGTTGACCCACTTGGCTCCCGCTCGGAGGTCATCCGGGACGAGCAGGAAGCCGCCGAGGGCGAGATGCGGGGCGACGGACACCCCGCCGTAGGACCGCTTGTTGAATCCGTCGGGTATGTGCCGCTTCGGCGGGGCGACGGGCCTGCCCCTGGCCCCGTGTCCGTCCGACCGCGCCAGCAAAGGGCAAACCTTGAACGTGACCGTTTTGGTCGCCTCCGGGGCGAACCGCAGCCGCCCTTCGATGAATCCGGACACCAGCCGCGTCACCGCGGCGGATGCCGAGCGGAGGTAGGCTTCGCGTTCGGCCCCGCCATCCGGCAGCTTCCGGACGGACGTCCAGTTCGGGAGCGAGCGGTCGAGGTCGGTCAGGGCGATCACGGGAATGCGACGGTCGGGGTTCCGCAGCAGCCCCTGCGGGGTCCGCTCCGGATCGCGGTCGGGCACGATCCAGACAACGCGGAAGCGGCTCCACAGATCCTCGCTGGCCGACTCCGCGTCCAAGGAGTCCCAGCCCCACCGGGGCCTCACCCCCTGCTCGGCCAACGCCGCCAGCAGCCCGGCGCGGTCGAAGCCGTAGCGGGCCAGGTCGGCGTCGGAGAACGGAGCGGTGCGGGCGTGCAGCCTTCCCTCCTCGGAATCCTGCCAGTCGGCGACGCGGCGGCAGGTCCGCAGGAAGGTCGCCCGGTCCCCCTGGGCGGCGACCTGAATCTCGAAGGCCACCGTCATCGGCCGGGAGCGGCGTTCACCGGCGAGGGAGTAGGACACATCGCCGCGCACGACGCAGTCGTTACGGGCCTCGGCCCGGGGATCGCCGTCGCCGAGGGCGAGCTCGGTCGATCCTGACCAGCCGAGGGCCTTCGCCGACTTCAGCGCGGACACCTTCAACGTCGCGTGCTCGCGGCTCTCTCCCATTTGCCGATCTCCATCCCGCTGGGCGCCGACGGGCGCACACACCGGATTCTCCGGCGCTGGACAAAGGACGTCAAATCGGATGGCTCCCGCTTGGCTCCCACATCGTGCGATATGCGAAGCCCGCAGGGTGGCTGCTTTGGAACCCACGCCGTGCGTGTCACGAATCCCACACGGAGACCTTATGCCGTCCGTTGGGCTCCGTGCGGGCTTCCGGAGGCCACCCGCTTCGAGGTAAGGTCTCGCCGAATTTTTGGCCCGGTGGGGTGGATTGCCGGGAAGGCAGGGGGACATCGAATGATCATCACTTGCGGTGGCATCAAGGGCGGAAGCGGGAAGACAACCGTTTCGTCCAACATCGCCGTCATGCTCGCGCTCCGCGGTTTCCAAGTGCTCTACGTCGATGCGGACGAGCAGCAGACGGCACTCGACTTCTCGATGGCCCGCGAAGCCCTCGGGGTCGAGCCGAAGATCACGACGGTCGCCCTGCACGACACCGCCGTGCGCAGCGAGGTCCGCAAGATGCAGGACCGTTACGACCACGTCGTCATCGACACCGGCGGCCGCGACACGACCTCGCAGCGTGCGGCGCTGACGATCTCCGACATCCTGCTGGCGCCCTTCGTGCCCGGCTCGTTCGACATCTGGACCGCCGAGAAGCTCGACAAGCTGGTGGCCGAGTGCGGGGCCGTGAACGAGCGGTTGGCCGCCTACAGCTTCTTGAACCGGGCCGATCACCAGGGTTCCGACAACGCCGACGCGGCGGAGATTCTGTCCGAGATGACGAACGTGACCTTCTGGCCGGAAATCCGGCTCGGCGTGCGCAAGGCGTTCCGCACCGCCGGGGGGAAGGGGCTGGCCGTCATCGAATGGAAGGGCGAGAACCGTAAGGGCGACGAGAAGGCCGAGGCAGAGGTGAAGGCCCTGTTCGGAGCAGTGATGACAGCCGGTGGTCTGTCGGTTGAGACGACGGAGGCCGCGTGATGGCTGTCACCCGTAAGCCCAAGCCCGTGGCGACTGAACCCGCGGCAGACGACAAGGTGGAGCAGTTCATCCGCGGAGGCGGTGCCCCCGCCATCGTGCCGCCCACTGAGCAGCCGGAGCCTGAGGGCAATGGTGGGGATGCAGAAGGCGAGCGTGCGAAGCGGCTGGACACCCGCACGACCCCGCGCTTCTCGCTCCGCCTTGACCGCGACCTTCTCGACGAGATCGAAGAGATCCTGGAGGACGCGAAGGTGACTATCGGGATGCCGCGGCATGTCCGGCTGACGAAGTCCGACTTCGTCGAGTGGGCGATCCGCGAGGCGATCGACCGGGTGCGCAGCGAAAAGAACGGGAAGCCCGCTGCTTGACCCGAAGGGCTTCGTGTCTCATCCGACGCTCCGCAGGATACCTGCGAAGCTGGGAGCCATCGCAGAGGCAGACGCCCCTGCGTGTGCCATGCCTTGCACGGCAGAGCCGCACCAGGCTCTGTCGATGCCACGCAGACGAGCTGCGAAGCTGCTTGTCATGGCAGAGCCTGCGGCACCGCGTGCCGTGGGCATGCCTGTCAGGCAGAGCCTACCAGGCTGTGCCATGACAAGCAGGCTCTGTCATGACCTAACGGGCGTTCGACGGAGGCGATGGCTTCTCCGTCCGCCCCGAAGAGCAAAAATCGGCCCCGCAGTGGCATCCGCTTCCCATTCCGGCGGACGGATCCCATGGTGGGCGATGCCCGTCCGACGCTCCCAAATTTGGTATTAGCTGTTATTTGAAGAGTCTATTTGTATGTGCCAGTAAAGGGCAGGGGGCGACTCGGATTTCGCCACCAAAGGGCAAGCGAACGCCACCAAAGGGCAAAGGCTCCCGCCAGTAGAAGGCAGGGGGCAAGTGGTTCTATGGAAAACGCCAGTAAAAGGCTGGGGACGGTCCGCTGGGGCCAGCCCGTCCGACCAGAGGGAAGGGACGGTGGCCCGCTTCCATGGGGCGGTCGAGAGCGCCAGCAACGCGGTGGACGTGTCCGCCACCGCCAGTAAAGCGCAACCGACTCGCCGGATTCACAGGGGATTCCCTCCGTCCGTTTGCCTTTTTCTGGCGATCAGACCGCCGCTCCGATGGCGTCTTCGCCGCCCCCTGCGGCGGCGCCTGGAAAGGGGAAGGGCGGACGGACACCCATTGCAGGTCGGATGGAGCGGCAGGGTGCGGGCATGCCCGCCACCGTAGGGGCGGTCTTGACCGCCAGTAAGGCGGCGGCCCCGGCCGCCAGGAAAGCGCAAACCGCTGGACGGCCTCCGCTTCACCCGGGCCGTGCGGAGGGCGGAACGATTCCATTTCGTGGAGTTCGGGGACGGATTCGGGGATTCCTGGGCGGCGGGAACGACATCGGGGTGGCGGCGATGGCGCCAGTAAAGGGCAAATCCGCCTCGGACATGTCCTGTGACCCCCGCCCGACTCCCGTAGGAATCAAAGCGTTAAGCCTCCGGCCGGGGTGCCATCGGAGAGGCGGTGACATCGCCAGTAAAAGGCAAATAGCCAAGTCATTGATCTCGCGCCAGAATGTGCCAGTTTTCTAGCGGGTGAACGGTGGAGGTCCAGGTCGATGTCGAAGTCGGTGCCGGCACGGGCGGATTCGATGCGGCGGAGCAACGAGGAGCTCGCCCGGGTCGGACAGATTCACCAGCTCGTCCGCGCCCACGGCCGCGACGTGGCCCGCGACATGGTCACGTCGGACGAGAAGGCGTTGGTGGACAGGGTACACGCCTTCCTCGCCGACGAGGAATCCTCCATCGGCATCACATACAGCGGCTTCTGCATCCTCTCGTTCCCGCACCGCAAGCTCAAGAGCGACGACGAGGTCTGGGTCCGCTCGACCGGGCCGTTCTCGCTGCTGATCGAGCCGGGCGCGGTCGCCAAGGGCCGCAAGGTCGTCCGCCTCGGCGTGCCCTACGGCTCCCGCGCCCGGCTCATCATGCTGTATCTCCAGACGCAGGCCCTGCGCACCCGCTCGCCGGAGGTGGAGATCGGCTCCAGCATGCACGACTGGCTGGACCGCATGGGCGTGCCGATCGGCGGGACCAGCTACAAAGACGTGCGCGAGCAGGCCGCCCGCATCTCTCGGTGCAAGCTGTCGTTCCAGTGGTCTGGGGAGAACGAGGACGGCGTTAAGTGGTCGGGCTTCGAGAACGACAGCATCGTCAAGGGCGGCATGTCGTTCCAGATCGACCACGACAAGGACCCCCGCCAGCCGCGGCTGTGGGAGGACACGGTCCGTCTGTCGGAGTCGTTCTACAAGGCGCTGGAGGCCCATCCCGTCCCGGTCTGGGAACCCGCGCTGCGCCAGATCTCGAACCAGTCCGCCGCCATCGACGTCTACATCTGGCTGGCCTACCGCCTGCGCGTGATCGACAAGCCGAAGACGATCTCGTGGGCCGACCTCTGGCAGCAGTTCGGGCCGAACTACAGCCGCCTCCGCGCCTTCCGAGAGAACTTCCTGACGACCCTGAAGGACGTGCTCGCGGTCTACCCCGAGGCCAAGGTCGAGGCGACGGAGCAGGGCCTCAAGCTGTTCCGCAGCCCGCCCGCCGTGCCCGAGCGCAAGGTCGTCCCAGTCCTCCTGCCCGGCGCCTCCGCGCGGTGAAGGAACCTGGAGGCGGATTTCCGGAGATTCGCTCCGCCGTCCAGGTTCCGTCCGATCGGCGGGTTCAGTTGACGGGCCCGTCCGAGGGCTGGCTCTCAATCCACTCCCGGGCCAGACGGCCCGCCTCGACGAGCTTGCGTTTCGTTTCGGGGGCGACCCCGGCCAGCGCCGGGTGGTCCCGCTCCGCCTTCCCGGACAGGAGGTCCGACTCCCCGACGATGGAGATCAGACGTTCCGCCCGGCGGGCGGTGTCCGCCGACCAATACGGCTCCTTGCCTTTCGTCTCGATCAGCCACGCCTTCATGCCGGCGCGGTCAAAGCCCTCGGCGGTTTCCGTCCGCTTCGCGCGGGTCCCCGTCCGCCCGCGGGGGAAGACGGGGTCTTTCGGGGGTTCCGGCTCGCCGACCAGCCACCACGGGTAATACGCTCCGGTGCCCACAGCCTTCTCCATCATCGTTCGCCCTCCGTTCACACGTTGGCCGCGGCCCGGAGGCCGTCGCGGGTGAGCGAGAGGACGGTGTGCGACATGATCGGCGGCTTGCCGCACTTCAGCCGGGCGCGGTTGAGGGCCACCGGCTCGGGCACGGTCTCGGACACGGTTCCGGAGCGGAGGATGACCGCCATCGCCCAGCGGAAGAAGTCCATCGGACCGGCCAAGCCCTTCTGATGCGGCAGGACGGTGACGATGCCCGCCAGACGCTGCCCATCGGGCTGTACCATGCCGTCCTCAGACCACAGCGCGAGCGTGAGGTTGACGTCCGGCCAGCGACGCGGGTTTTCGCACAGCAAGAATGCGCGACCGTTGGCCGAGGTCGAGCCGTCAAGCTCCCAGTCGAGTCCGCCCGCCCGCTCGGCCACCCGGCACGGGGCCTCGAACAGGATCGACGGCAGCAGGGGGAGGGCGGGGGGCAGACGGGAGCTGCCGTCGGTGCTGGGGTCGAACGCGCGGAGCACGACGGACGGGATCACGAAGCGCTCGGCGGCCATGGCGTCGATCATGAAGTTGATTGCGGCCTCCGTGTCGTCGCTCTCGACATGGCTGTCGAGCGCGGACATCAGGCTTTCGGCGAGATCGTGCAGACGGGACGCAAAGTGCATGTCAGTCTCCAAGCTGGAATAGTCCGCAGACCCTCGCCGGATTCCGTCCGTCCCCTGTCCCGGGCAGGCGTCATTGGCCAAGGCCCAAAGCCCCTCGGGTCATGGAACTGCCCAACAGGCCGTTCCTTGTCCCGCCGCCTCCGTGACGGACGGACGCCGTCCCGTTACTTGACAAAATACGCATATCGTGTTATGTATAAGTCAAAGATCGGGGGAGGGCATCATGCGAGCGATAGGAATCATCGGGAAGATCGGCAACTTCGGCCTTGCGGCGGCTCTCTGCCTGCTCCTCTACCCGCTGCTGGTCATCGTGGCGGCGGGGCTGCTGCGCTCCGCCGGGGTGCAGGTCGAGTACGGCGACTTCCTGCCGCCGATGCGGAGCGACCGTCCGCTCACCCCCGACGAGGTCCGCATCGCCTCGCTCCGCGCGATCGAGAAGGAGTCCATCGCCCTTTTCACGAGGGGGACGGGCATCCGGGTGGCGGTCGTCGGAACCCTGGGTCAGCACAGCTCGATGTTCATCGACCGCGACGCCTTTGAGACCGGCGCCGGCTACCCCCGCAAGAACACCGGCTACGCCGTTCTGCGGCCCGCCGAGGCCCGCAGCCCTGCCTGCGAGATCGTCACCGGGAATCCGCTGATCCCGGTCGAGCGGGTGATGACCGCCGGCGGCGCGGTGGTGACCCGCCTGTCCGCCTACCCCGACAACGACCGCTTCGACCGCATGATCGTCTGGCGCAACCTCGCCCAGTGCCACGACTTCAGAGACGTGGGCCGTGAAAGGGCTCCGCGCATCGACCGGGAGATGACGGCCGACGTCTACTACGGGCTGGTGCTGCTGGCCACCGACGCCGATCCCGTCCTCACCCTGCGTCGGCACATCGCCTGGCGGACCTCCATGGGCTACATGGGCTACCGCCTGCCCGGCGAGGGCGGAAAGCCGTCCCGCGCGGTGGTGGACGCCGCGCACTTCACGACCCCGGCCCTCGACCGCCTCCTCGCCGACTACCGGGCGAAGCGGATCGACCCCCGCTCGATGTCCTTCGACGACATGCTGGCCTACTCCCGCAAGGTGTCCGCCGAGGTCGTCGCCGCCTGGTTTCCCCGCGACGTCAAGGAGGCGGCCCCGCTGCACGAGCAGGACTACCGCTACCAGTACCTGGCCGAGTTCTACCACAAGCGTATCCTCGCCGGGACGCTGTAGCGATCGAAAGGCGGTCGCGGCGTTGCCGAGGCCGCCTAGGTAATTATTTGATTTATAACGGTTTATACGGAATACAGCCCTGCTAAACCATTCTGTAGAAACGCCTATAAGGCATTGAATTATGCCGGTTTCTACGGAAAAATAGCGAGACGCACTTACCCGTAGAAACGAGGCGACGCGATGCCCGAGCTGATCCCGATGACCGCGAACCAGCGTCGCATGCTCGTTGACACGCGGCAGGTGTGGGACGCGTGGCGGGCCGCTTGGCGACGCCGGGCCGGGTACGCGGGCAGCCTGTCGTGGAAGGAGGAGAAGGGGTCGGACTATCTGGTGAAGGTGTTCGACGACCCCGGCACCAAGGTCCGCAAGATGCGGAGCCTCGGGCCGCGTTCGCCCGAGACGGAGCGGACCTACGAGGAGTTCCGGGCGGGGAAGGAGGAGGCCAAGGAGCGGCTGGAGTCCCTGTCGCGCAGGCTGTCCGAGCAGGCCCGGCTGAACCGGGCGGTCGATCTCGGCCGCGTCCCGACCATCGCCTCGAAGATCCTCCGGCGGCTCGACCGCGAGGGGCTGCTCGGGCACAACGTCTATGTCGCCGGGACGAACGCGATCTACGCCTACGAAGCGGCGGCCGGGGTCTTCGTGCGGACGGACCTGCTGGCGACCGGCGACCTCGACATCCTGATGGAGGCGCGGGCGAAGCTGCGGCTGACGGTGACCGGCGAGGAGCCCGCCAGCGTCATCGACGTCCTGCGCTCGGTTGACCGCAGCTTCAAAAAGGCGGGCGAGGCATCTTTCAGGGCCGTCAACCGCGACGGCTACTACGTCGATCTCATCAAGGCCGCGGCGAACCCGCCCTGGCGGGACGAGAGGGAAGGGTTCGGCGAGGGCGACCTGCTGGCCTCCTCGATCGTGAACATGAAGTGGGTGGCGAACGCGCCGAAGTTCGAGGCGGTCGCCGTCGGCGAGGACGGGCAGCCGGTGCCGATGGCGTGCCCCGACCCGCGGGCCTTCGCCCTCTACAAGCTCTGGCTGGGGACGAAGGACGACGGCCGCGACCCGGTGAAGCGTGCCCGCGACGTCGAGCAGGCCCACACCGTGGCCGCCATCGTGACGCAGCACCTGCCGCAGCTCCCGTTCGAGCCGGAGCACCTGAAGTGCTTCCCGAAGCCCGTCGTCGATTTCGCGTCCGAAGGCGACGACCCGTTCTTCAAGCCGTTCTGAACAGATCAGCTTTTCCCAAAGCAACGGGGAACGCGTTTGCCAGTGATGTCATAAACTACTCAACCTCTTTCCACCATGCATCCATATCCATTTGCGTCGCTGCTTCATCAAGATCTGATCGTCCTGACACCTTCCGATATGCACGCAACATCAGAGGCGATGCTTCAGGATGGTCAGTGGCATGGATCATGTGATACATGGTCCGACCGCCGCGGATGCGGCTATGGATCGCGTAAGGGTGAACGTACTTATAGCCCAGCTCTTGCTTGAAACGTGCGACTAGCAAATTGGCCCTTGCGATGCTGTCCATTCCCTGCAATTCGCGCCAGTCGGACTTTCCCCACCACCGATCCAGCTTAGCTGCTGTCTCGGGCCTCTTCACGGCAGCGATAGAGCGATCAAGCCATCCGGTTGCAAGGAAATAGAATATCTCGATCTTCGTAGCCTCTGGATCGAGTGAAGGTTTGAAGGAAGCAAGCCTTTCCACCGTTTCCCACGCACATTCAAACGTACGCTGGTCCAATAAGGCAAAAGTCGCTTTCTTCGCTGTGATATCCCCAGAGGAGAGAATATCAGAGACAGTGACATTGAAGTCGCCAGCAACCACTTTTATGCGGCGGCCCTTAAACTGATTCGCGGCTGCAATTTCATTTAAAAGTGTAACGCCGTGCGGGTCGATGTCACAGAGCCAGAAACGTGTGATCCACTTCGGATCGTTCTCCAGCACCAATCGAGCAGAGCAGATTTCAGACATATTCCGCCGCTGTGGGGCGGCGAATCCATCAATGTAGGCTCCGTGTTTTGTAACGTATGTAAAGTGTCTAATGTATTCTCTAATGAGATTGGCTTTCTCCTCGGACCACACTGGGTGTTTTAATGACTTAAAACTCTTTTCTTCTATCCTAGGAAATCTCGGTAAATCTAATAAGCTAAATAACATAGGATCATTCATCATGCCGTCCTCGCCCGTGGTAGACCGTCCCAAATCGTGCCGTCTAAGGTGCGCCCAGCTACCTTCTTGCCGAGCCTCAGCATTGTCGTCCCGTCTTCGGCTAGAGCCGACCTGACCTTGGCCAAGCTGATGCCTTGACCGGGAGCCCAGTCTCCCCACTGTTTGAAGTGGAAGCTGACGTCTGCCGCCATACACTGGTTCATGAGATCGCGGAACCAGCTTGGACTTGACGGACGAGCCTTCGGGCCGCTTTCGCCGCCCGTGATGACCCAGTCGATAGTGCTGATCCAATTGCCGAGGTCGAGTGGACCCAGAAGCGGCTCGGCCGAGATGAACCGAACTGCGGCAGGAATCTCGGCGAGCTTGGGCAGGCGCTCGTCGGCCCACGTCTGGTTCTCGACCGTCGTCCCGAGCCAGACATTCTCAGGCCATTTTTCCTTCCAAGGCGCCAGAGCGCTCACCATCTCAGGTCGCTTGGTGAGCAGCAACCAATCAAGATTCGGCGTCCCTTCGATCAGACTCCACAGGCGATCCCGTGCGGTGTCGAGATCGCGTCGGTCCTCGAACACGTCTGCCATTGAGGCGCAGAACACACGCGGACGGATTTCAGCCCCGGCTGCATCGGCATTCCATTTTAATGGTTCCGACCAATGCTTATCACCGAAGAAGCGTCGTTCAGCATTCACTCCCCAGATGTCGTGCCCGGTTCGTTTTGCCCAGGATTCGGCGTAACAGTGCTTGCAGGCCGGTGAAACCTTGAGGCATCCCCACCAAGGATTGAATGTATGGGTCGTCCACTCGATCTTACTGTTCTTCGCCAACGCCGTACCCCTCCTAAACGCCTACAGCGTAAAGGAGAATCGGTTCGTTTTCATCTGCTATGTCTCCGATCGAAGCTCTTGTCATGACTGAGGCGTCACCATGGGGTCGATGAAGGTCCGCTAATACCGCCCAAGTTACGGTAGCTGCGCGACGCCCCCGGCTCGATGTCCGGGTCCCCAATCTTTGCTCCAAGGACATCGTTGATGCCAGCAAACAGCCGTTGATTCCGCTCATCTCAGGATTCCGGGACTACCAGCCGTGATGCATCATGTGCTGTGGCTCCAACAGCCGCTCGTATTCCACATCGAGGTACGCATCCACCGCTTCGACATCGAGACCGCCGGCCTTGTACCAAGCCCGCAGCTCCTTCAGCGCCAGGGTGCCGAAACGTGCCCAGCCGATGAGGTTGGACCGAAGCATGAACTGGATCATGTCGCCCCCGGACCGGAGGGCGGCGTCGGCGCCATCGACGACACACAGCGTTCCGTGCCCGACGAGGAGCATTCTGCGAAGCTCGGGGTTGGCAGCCGAAGGCACGCACTCCGTCCAGGGCCTGTCGTCATGGAACCGCTGCTTGAATGTCCACATCACCCGGATGAGAAGCTCGGTCACGAAAACAGGTATGGCCAAGGCCATGCCGTGCCGAAAATCGTAGCCCTTCTCGAACACCTGGACGGCGATCTTGGCGAAGGTCTGCTTATGCTGCCCGAACTCGCCGATGTTGATGAACTGCAACAGAGAGAAGAAGGGGATGGGGATTCCCGAGCCTCGCCCTTGGGCGCCGGACGAGCCGGCGACGTCGGAGACCAAGTGCCCGAACCAGTTCACGAAGCCAGCGAAGACCTTCGACACGAAATCGGAACCCTTCAGCTCGAAGCCGCTGCCGCTTGTATCGACGGAGATGATCTTCCCACCGTCAACGAAGTGTGCCGTGTTCGTGAACTGGTCGAGAATGGAGAAGAACAGGCCGACGAGATCAGGTGAGTGAGCCAAGCTTTTGATGTGATGGTTCTTGGTGCTCATATCGAACAAGCCACCGACGTCCCCGCCATGTCGATGGTCGTAGTTCACCTTGAAGTTTCTCTCCAGGAACGCAATGGCGCTTGCCATCGGGTCTTTGCCCTCGCGAGGTCCTTTCCAGCCGCAGACCCGCGCGAACTTCTGAACGAAGCCGTCGGTGACGTCGTCCGTGAACTTGGTCAACGTCCCCTGTCCGGGGAGCCCGACGAAGAAGACGTCGATGAGCCCGCCGACGAACCCGCAGGTGCCGGCGATCATGTAGTCGAATTTGTCGCAGTTCGCGTTCTTGAGCGAGAACTCGTCCCTGATCCTCTTCTCAAGGGCGATCCGCTGGGTTGGGCTGAGGAGGCTGCCAAAGGGGTCTTCGGAGAGCGTCAGGCCGTTCCGGTCCGCATACCCCTGGACCTTGGCGAAGTACGACGCCCAGTCGTCGCCCACTTCGATGTCGATGAAGTCCAAGGAGGGGATCGGCGCCGAGCGGACCTCGACCTCCACTTCCTCGACGACCAGAACTAGGTCGCCTGCCTCGGCCACTCCTCCCGGAGCGATGAACCCGCCCTCCAGCATCTCCTCGGCCAGCGCACACAAGGCATCCAGGTCGTCCTGGTTGTTGCGGAGGCGGGACTCGATGCCGTCGAGCGCGGCATTCGCCGTGCCGAGGATTCCCTCGGCCTTGTTGAGCTGGTCCCGCTGCATCAGCAGGGCGTTGCCCTGATCGATTAGCTCCGCGCTCATGAGAGCAGCCCGGCGAGCTTTTCCTTGGCCTTGAGCGTCATGTCCACGGCGGAGCCCTTGAGGACGTCGCCGACGTTGAAGTAGCCGATGGCCTCGAACGCCTTTGCAAGATTTTCGAGGCTCTTGGTGTCGCAGTCCGGTTTGAGGGTCAGCCTGCTCACCTCGGAGCGGGTTCCGTCCTTCTCGACGACTTCCGTCCGCTCTTCGTAGAATCCGCTGATGTAATCGTACAGCGGCAACTTGGTCGGCTCGCGCGTCAGAGCGTGCAGCGTGTTCTGATTGAGGTGTTGGGCGCACCTGATCCGGGTGGCGCTGTTCTGAGCGGTATCCGCTTTCCGGGTGAGGATGTCGCCCGCGGAGCTCATCTGCCTCATCAGGTTCATCAGCTTCCTGATCTGAGCTTCCTGGCGGTCGGTGGCGGCGAGAGTCTCGTTCAGGCGGCCTACGATGAAGTTGATGTCCTGCACCAGCAGGGCGATGGTGCCCTGGGTCTGCTTGATGACCTCGTTCAGCATCAACTCGCGGCGTTTCGACCTTGTGACTTCGTTGACGCCCGTCAGCTTGCGGACACCGGCATAGGCGCCGACGCCGAGCAGAACGGCGACGCCGATCCCCGTCGCCATGCTCGACAAGCCGAGGAGCCCGCCCATTCCCAGGGTTGCGAGGCCGGATGTGATACCGGCCGCCGACATGCCGACCACGGAACCCGAGATGTAGACGGCGGCCAGGGGGGTTCCCACGGCGGCGGCCTTGGCCGACAGAAGCTTCATCGCCGCGACCAAGTGGTCGTCGGTGAACTCCGACTTCAGCATTTTGAAGTCGTTCTCGATCGCCATCATGACGAGTTCGATCTCGCCGTCGGCGATGTCCAGCAGCTTCCGGTGCTCTTGGAAGAAGCCGAAGTCCGCGACCGACTTGCCGCCCGTGCTCAGGTGCGTGTTGATCAGATCCTTCGTCAGCGAGACGTGTAGGGTCTTGATTTGCCCGTCGGGGCATCCGGCGTGGAGGTCGGCGAGTATGCTCTCGAAGGGAGTCAGCCCATCCGCCGAGGACAGATAGGCCCTCAGCGTGAAGCGGGCGTCCGAGCTGAGGTTCAGCCGGGTCATCAGGAGCAGGATTTCGGCGAATTCCTTCTCGTCGATCGCGCCGTCATTCCAGTAGGCCATGTTGATGACGGCCTTGACGTACGCGATCTTGACGGCGTCGCTCATTTCCTCGACGGGTATGAGCTGCTTCGCCTCCTTGTACTCGTCGAAGTCGTCGATGCACGATTGGAGAATGGCGGCGAGCCGCTCGTAGTCGCAGTCGATGAAATCTTTCAAAGCGACGGTGTCGCCGCCATTCAGGGCGATTTCGACCGCCTCGACGATCTTGTCGTTCTTCTTTCCGGTTGCGGTCCGCGAGTGTTTGACGGAATCGACGTCGGCAAAGGGCACGCTGATCGGTGAGCCGAACGCAGGGCGGAAAATGAACCGCTCGCCGGTGAAGAGAATTCCGTCCTTCCCGCTGCCCAGGAGAGTGTTGTCATAAATAGCGACGACGGTGTCAATGCTTCCCGAAAAACCGAAGGCCTTGACGGCGTTGTTCAGCTTCCCCTCCGGGATGTTCGGCGCGACTGACACCCTTTTGGCCGATACCCCGCCGATGTTGTTGCGAAGGTAGGTGTTTATGTCGGCCACTCTGCCCCTTGAGGCTTTCGGCGTGCGGGTCCTGTGTGGGCGGTTGCGAAGGTATTCGTTAATGTTGGTCACTATGCCACCCATCGGCGATCATTCGTTGGATGAGGGGGCTTCCCAGAACATCCCGGCTCAGCATACCCCTTCGGAGACGACGCCAGAAGGGGTATCCTGCTCGGTGTGGGTGGATTGGCGCGTCCATTACACGCGTGTAACTTGCTTTATCTCCCGGCGGGAAACGTATCCGCCATGGTACAAACATCTATGGTGCCGCGGCATCGGCGCCGAACGACACCAGGTCGATGGCCGCCTCCAGGAAGGCGAGCACGTTTAGTCCCACCAGCCATCCCCGCTGCCGCTCGCGGCCGGTGAGCTCGACGATGCCGTCCATCGACCACACCCCCTCGTCGCGAGGGGCGCTGCCGTTGTCGTAGACCGGACGGAAATCGTCGGCGTGAATGATCTTGTTGCAGCTCTCGCGAATCCCCAGCTCCCCGTCGCCTTCGTGGAAGCTTCCGAACGGCCCCTGCTCGCCGTCGATCTTCCGCCTGTGGTCAAGGTAGCCGGGCGTTTCCCTGCACTGATCGTCGAACGTCCGGACAAGGACGGCCAGCTTCAGCAGGCTGCGGGAAAGCTGAGCTTCGGCACTCCTGTGGTGCAAAGCGGCGAGGTTCGGGAACTCCCACGCGGGATCCTCGTCGTCGTCATCGACCCACAGCGCCGGCATGGAGCCGCTGGCCAACACGACGTGCAGGCAATCGAGGCAGAGGTTCCGGATTTCGTCGCGGTCAACGACGTGCGGCTTGTCGAGCTCGTGCCAGTACGGGTTCTCGGTGGGATGCCTCGGTTCGTCCATCGCTCGTCTCCGCCTGCGGGGTGAACGCCGACACTATCGGGGCAGGGCGGCCCTGTTTGCAAATCGTCCGGGGGGCCGACCCCCATCGTCGGAGAGCAGAGGGCGGGGGCGGTGGTCGGCGTTCGTCGGGGGGCTGCACGGTGGGCGGATCGTTCGCGATGCGGATGGGGTCTTTGATGCTTAGCTCCGTTAAGTCTGAAAACCGTCCTTTTCAGATTCAAAACCGGCGGTTATGCTCAAGCCGGGTTTTTCGCCGAAATCGGAGGAGGGGGCGGCGATGGGGATTCACGGACCGATCCGGACGGACTGCGGCGGGCTCATCCAATGCCCCGCACGGCAGAGCCGTCCGAGGCTCTGTCGATGACCGGACGCGAGCTCGTCGCCACGGACGACATCGACGGCGCCCTCGTCGGGCTGGAGGCGACCGTCGAAGCCGCCCGGGCCTACGCGGAATCCGCCGACGCGCCCGGGACGAGGAGGGTGTACGGCACAGCGTGGCGCCAATTCATCCAGTGGTGCGGACTGCGCGGGCTGGACTCCCTGCCGGCGACCGGGACCACCCTGGCCTTTTGGCTGTCCGACCTTGCGAAGGCGGGGATGAAGCCGAAAACGCTGCACGTGAAGGCGGCCGCCGTGCGTTGGGCGCACATGTCGGCCCGCGACCCGGACGGAAAACCGCTGCCGAACCCAACCGACACCCCGGAGGTCCGCCTGGTCATGCGGGGAATCCTGCGCGACGCGGCGACGCGCGGCATCCGCCGTGAGCCGGCCGACCCCATCACCGCCGAGCTGCTCCGTCTGCTCGTCCACCCGATCGACCGCAAGAGCTCCGTCCGCGGACGCCGGGACGCGGCGATCATCCTGCTCGGCTTCGGCTCCGCGATGAGAAGAAGCGAGCTGGCGGCGATGGAGTTCGGCGACCTGGAATACGTCGAACGCGGCGTGCTGGTGCGGATCCGGCGCTCGAAGGGCGATCAATTCGGTGAGGGGCAGGCCGTGGCCGTGCTCCGCGCCCGCGACCAGAATCTTTGCCCGGTGGCGGCGTTGGAGGCATGGCTGCGGATCATGAAAGCCGAAGGATCCGAGGGCGGCCGGGTCTTCCGCGAGATCACGAAAGCCGACCGGATTCTTCCGGACAGCGACGGGCTCACGCCGGAGAGCATCAGCCGCATCGTGCAGAAGCGGGCCGACCTCGCCGGCGTGGAGGGACGGATTTCAGCCCATTCGCTCCGGGCGGGCTTCGTCACCACGGCACTGATCCGCGGCAAGCCGCTGGCCAAGGTCAAGGATCACGCCCGGCACAAGGCCGTGGCCACGACATTGGAGTATTTCCGCGATATGGAGCTGTTCGAAGGCCATCCCGGCGAGGGGCTCCTGTAGCCTGCCCCGCACTGCGGTTGCAACCGCTCTTCCCGCTGACTACGCTATCGATCAATTCATGGCTTCGTGCCGCGATTTTGGTTGCCGGAGACGACGATGTTGCAGTTTGAGTCCGGTTGGCGATTTGCAAGCCCCGGCCCTGCGCCACGGGCGGTGGTGAACGCATTTTACAGCTTCATCGAGAAAATTGCGTCGCAGGGTGATGGTTGGGGGATTGCTGAGCGTTTCAAATCCCAGTTCGGCGGTGGAAGCTGTAGCAGCAATGAAAGCTGGGCCTGGTCGGACCTCAACGATTGCATGCAGCGGGCGGCGGAGAACGCACCGCTGTTCATCGAAGCCTTCTATGACGGCTGCGTGGCCTGCGCGAACGAAGCGATCGCGGTGCCCGACCTCCCCCTCGTCAACCGGGTGCTGATGGAGCACGACGCCGGATACGAAATCCGTCCGCCCCTTCTGGTCGCCACCCGCTCTTATACGGCCATCGCCGTGCCGCAGAAGACGCCGTCGTTGGCCGAGCAGGCACGCCTGCTCATAGAGGAGAGCCTCGCCGCATCCGAACGGCTCATGGACGAGGGACAGGGGCGCCGCGCCGTCCAGGAAATCCTGTGGCTCCTGGAGACGATCGCGACCGCCTTCCGGGGCACGGGGCCGGAAGACGCGACCGTCCAGGGCAAATATTTTGTCACGATCGTCAAGGAGATGAAGGCGCACGGGCGAGGCAAGGCCCAAGAGCAGATACTGAATTGGATGACGACGTTGCACGGGTATCTGTCTTCACCGACGGGCGGAGGCGTCCGCCATGGAGTCGATCTGAAGTCCGGCATCGCGATCCAGACGCATGAGGCCCGTCTGTACTGCAACCTGATCCGCAGCTACATCACCTACATGATCGAAGAGCACGAGCATCGCACGTCACCTTCTAAGGATTGACCCGGACACCTATTTCCGCTGTTGGCCTCTCGCCGAAGGAGTTGCCCATGTCTGCCCGCCGTCCTGTCACGACCAATCTTCCCGGGGTGACCCAACTTCACCCAACGATCAACGCCGCGAGCGGAACAGGCAGCTTCGTGGACAAAGAGGGAAGCGTCCGCACTTTCGCGTACGGATGTGATTTCCAAGGAGCAGACCCCTTTCTTACGATCGCGGTCGAGGATGCGACATTCTCGACCTTCAAACCCTGGCCTGCGCCCCATGAGAAGACATGGTCAGCGAGCGGCATTGACGTTCACCACCGGGGCAAAGGCATAGCAAAGAACATCTATGCTGCCGCCCGCGACATCTTGGCCCCACACGGCATCAGCATCGCTCCGTCCGACAACCTCTTCGACGACGGAATGAAGCTCTGGAAAAGCCTCGATCCGGCGATCGAGATGGAGGAGCAGCCCGACAGGCCGACATATTATCGTCCGAAGCTATAGATGGCGTGGAGTCGGCATGCATGCCGGGTACGGAGACCGGACCGATTCCGTGCCTCATGGACGCCTGTGATCGCCCCCGAGGGGCGGAACGTAGGGGGCGGTCGGCGAAGTTCACGCAACGGGTACTTCGTCAACCGCCTGTCCGTTGATGTTACCGCCCTCCGCGCCGTCTGTTCGTGTTTAGCTCGCGCGAGCCAAGCTAATTCGCTCCAATCGGCCGGCGATCAGATTGGCCAACTCCTCGGCTCCTTGGTCGTCCGTCCGCACGATGTCCCATCCATACTTCTCGGCAGCGGCAACAAACCGCCGAGTCACCTCCTGATGCTCGTCGAAGCTGGAAACCACCTTGCTGTCCAGCCCCCGACTCCTGGCTATCGCACGCCCCCAGGAAGTCGCCGGCTCGCATGTCACGGCGAAAACGATGTCGGGAACAAGAACCCCGGCGGACAGGTTGGCCTCGATGACCTCTATGGGATCGAGGAAGCGCCTGAAGACGGTATCGGACGGATACCAGCGGTCCAGGAGGACGATGTCGGCGTCCACCTCGACCAGCAGATTCTGCGAGATCCAGAGGCGGGCTTCGAGCAGGGCTTGGGCGATGGCCTGATCGGCCTGCTGACCGGGGCTGCGTCGGAACTCGGCGTAGAGTTCCTCAAGACGCCGGGAAATGGCGGCCGGCACGACCTCCTTCTCCACGATGGTCCGCACTTTGAGGCCGGACGCGTCCAAGGATGGCCCAAGCAACCCGATCAGCGTTGATTTGCCCACCGATTTGGGGCCGTCGAATGTGGCGATGATACGATTTCCGACCATTTCATGCTCTCCGCATCGGCTGGTTGTCCAAAGACGCTTCCCGGTAGATCGTCAATCCCAGGCAGCCCACGCTGTGGGCCGTCCGAATCCAATCAAGGATTTGCTCTTCCGTGGTGGTCGAGGGGCAGTTGATCGTCTTCGTGATGCCGCAGTCGATATGCCTCTGGAAGGCCGCCTGAACCGCGATATGCTGCTCGCCTGGCACATCCAACGCCGACGGCATGAGATCGGCCAGTTCATCTCCGGCCACTTCGCGTAGAGAGGCGCCGGCCAGCAAACGGGCTTCCGCGCGATCCCGGTCGATACCGTGCATAGCCAGCATGGACATGACAATGGGATCGACCAAGCGGACGGTCTCGCCGATCACCGTCTGCGAAAGCACGGGCGAGAACATCGGTTCTATCCCGCCAGTCGTCCCAGCGATCAGCGCCAGCGTCGCTGTGCCGGCGATGGCCACGAGCCCGGCGTTGCGGCGACGATTCCCATGTCCCGGCCGCCACGACGGATAGGGGCCGAATTTTTCCGCCAGCCGTTCGGACTCCGCCTGCACCGCCGACATCAGCAATCCGGCGATCCGCTCGGCGAACGCCACGCTCTCGGGACTCCCGTACCGGATGCCGCACAGGATCAGGGCATGGGCGAAACCCATGACGCCAACCCCGATCTTCCTAGTGGCCAGCGTGTTCCGGCGGATGGTGCCGCTGCCGTGGCATTGGCAATCATGGATGCCGTCGAGGAAGCGGGTGGCGAGTTGGGCCTGCCGAACGAAGGCTTCCTCGTCGAACTTGGCGAAGCCCGCCCCGTTGAACCGGCAGAACCGAACGAGGTTTAGGGAGGCGAGGGGCGCGGATTCGTCCACCGCCAGAGGAGCCTCGCCGCAGACGTTGGCAGCGAACGGGGAGACTTCCTCAAGCGCGATCTTGTTCAATCGCCCTGGAAACAGCACCCCAGGCTGGCCGGACTGGTGGATGGACACCGCCACGGCTCGCAGACGCCGCATGGCTTCGGCGTCATTGTCGAGTGCAGCCATGAAGCCGTCGTCGATGGCGACGTTCATGTTGGTTACCGACAGCTTGCCGGCTATCGACAGAAATGCGCCGATGTCGCCGTCGATCGGCATCGTCACCGCATTGGAGGCCGGGCGCGGTCGTCCCATCTGATGGGCAACAGTGTCCTGGTCGATCATCTGGATCAGGCTTGTCAGCGACTCCTCGCGCCCAGACACGGCATAGCCGACGCCGCCCATGCCGTCATGGATGAAGCGAAACAGGGGCAGCACCTCACCCATCGGCCGGCGGATATCGACGGCAAAGCAGGCGAAGACCCGCTCCTTCGCCTCGCCGGCGTTCACCAACAGCGGGCTATTCGGCAGAAGGCTGCAATTCATCAGCGCGGCGCCAAATTCCCCTAGATACTGCTCAGCGTCGTCTTCGTCGCGTCCATCTTCGGCCCGACGGGCCAAATTGACGACGCGGTCGGCGAGGGCGGCCCAGCCTTCGCCCTTATGCTTGTGGAGGATGCGGTCCTCCAAGCATTTTGCAAACGGGCTTTCGCCTAGCGTAAAGCCGATCCCATTGTGCATGTTCACCCCCTGATGCGCATCGGGCCAGCTTTAGGCCAGACACGCTGAAGTGGAAAAGATATCCGCTAATTAGATTAATGTCTCGTGGCCTTGTAGACCGTCACGAGCGTTCCTCCGGCCATGATCGCCTTGATCCGCGATAGGCGCTCGATCTGCTGAGGGGGGAATCCCTCCCATTTGAGGCGTCCCAACACCTTTCGGGACAGCATCCATTCCTCGCAGCCGCCTCCCGCCTGTTCGATCAGGTCTGCATAATCCAGGAAGACGGCTAAATCAGTTGCGGCCACGCCTCGTTGCTGAACTCTCTGCGAAGAATGACGGGTGTGCTTGAATTCATAAGGAGACGCACGACTGATATCCACATGAATATCTTGCATCATTCATCATCCTTCTCGAAGAATACAACAAGGAGTTTCTAGTAACTTCATAGACAGTACAGACGCATTCCTTCGCCCCCATTGCTAGCAGGGCAGATTGCCTCCTGATTAGTTTTTTAGGCACATCGAATAGGTTGATGGCTCGAAGGAACTCCTCTTGGACATCGAACCTATCCGCTGGATTGCGGTGGACCACAGGATGGCAGGGCAGCGTCGATCCGTAAACACATATTTTTTGAAACCGACACTTTTTTCATACCGACAGAATATCGTGCCCGACGTTGACGGATGACGGCGCGAGGGCTCATATTCCGTCCGCTGACTGGAGGCCTGTTGTGGAACCGAGGGATTTGATCGTAAGCCTGGGGCGTGCACCCCACGACGTTCGACTCGCTGACGAAGTGGAGCAGCACTTGGCTGACTTCCTTGTCTCGGCCATCGCTCGCAGCTCTATCCCTGGCGATCCGCTTTCAGGAGAGTTGGAGGCTGTGCTCAAGGCAGTGGAGAACCTGGACGCTGGCAAGGTGCTTACGTCTGCGAGGAACCGGATCGCAGAGATCGGCGGGACCGGCGCCCTTACACGCCTAAGCAAACTGCTCGGCGTCGAAACCGGACGGTTTTCGAACTGGATGACCTCGGGCAAGGCACCTAACTGGGTCGCCGCAATGCTGCTTCTGATGGCCCTATACGCCACTCCTCAGGAAGCCGACGATGGCGACGATATCTCCAGGGACGATGAGGCCGAACAGCAGGCGCAAGATGATTCGCTCAAGTCAGTCGGGTCAGCAGGCTCGGCTGCCGCCGGCATTACCTCGGGGTTAGCTGTTGCTGGAGCTCTTGCGGGACCAGTAGGGTGGCTGGCATTAGGAGCATTTCCGCTAATCACTGAATTGATACGCACAAAAAAGTCTTCGAGGGATGCCCTTCGTAATGGCAGTCCGCTGAAGACTATTATGCAGATTGATGTTATTGAGCCATCGATCCTTGGTCAGTATCTGAACAATGAAAAAATCGTTCCGCCTGTCATCACCGATCAGGCCCGGATCGTTTTTATTGGCGACTCTCCAGGCAAATGGGAAATGCTGTCACGACGCCCATTTTCTGGAAATGCCTCCTCAATTCTTAGAGATATGATTGAGCTCTACTGCGACGACAACAACATTGAGCGGGATCGTATTGGATACACCAACATTTTTCTTTCGCCGCCAGATGGTGGCTCCATATCTGGATACTTCGACAGAAAAAGCAAAGAAACAGAATTCATTCAGAAATCCACGCAATACGGTTATGTGAAAAAGGAAAATGTCTGGAGCCTCGCTATCAATGCCAAATTCTTCAAAGACGCCAAGCCTGCGGTGATCGTACCTCTAGGATCAGTCGCACTATGGGGTGTGCTTGGTCGCTCCGATATCGCGAACATGCGCGGAAGCACTGAAGATTATGACTTCGGGAGCTTCAAGACGACTGTCGCTCCCACGCTCCACCCCGCCTACGTCATTCGTGATCGACGCCGTGAAGCAGACTTCATTCACGACATCAGGCAGGCGCTCGACATTGCGTTCCATTGCACCGGAGGCAAGTCAGGGAATCAGAAAGACGCGTGACGGCGGGCGTAGCTGGGGGCGGAGAGGGCTCAATTGTCGTTCAGCCCGGCGGGTGCATAGGTGCCGAGCCGGATCTTCCACGAGGTCTCCAGCTTCACGATGTCCTCACGCGGCATGTCCGGAGACGTGCGCTGGAGGATCGAGAAGACGAAGGTGTCCGGGCAGCGGTCGAGCAGCAGGCGGTTGCCGCCGTGCCCCGTCTTCGCGTAGTCCCGCCAGCGGCCGAGGAGGTTCTCGGCGCCGGCCGCCGAGCCGACGTAGCCCCGCCCGTCCGAAGTGTCGCGGATATAATAGATGCCCCGCCATTCCGACAGAGCGGCGCACCAGCGCCTCGGCAGGACGGAAAGCTCCGCCCACGTCACGAGCAGTTCCGTCCAGTCCGGCATCGCCGGTTCGAGGGCGCTGTCCTCAAGGATGGCCAGCACCGGCATCTTGTTCTGATGTGCCCGGCGCCACCACGACCGCTCCGGCGGCGGCCAGCCGACGATCAGCTTGCCGCGCCACTCCTGGTGGAATTCCAGCAGCCGCAGGTCGAATTTCAAGATGCTCTGCCGCGGATCGGTCTCCGCGAGGCCGTCCATGCCATAGCTGCGGAGTTCCGCGTATCCCGGGATGGACCAGAAATCGGCACGGGGGTAGGGCGTGGGCTCGTTGATTGAATAGAGCCCGACGAACAAGGCGCGGCCGGGGCCGTGGGCGATGAAGGAGGCGACGTACGGCAGCTTGCTCATCGACACCTCCAGCACCGGCCCCTGGCAGCTCTGATAGGCATCGAAAAGGTCGGTGCGCTGGGCGGCGAGCCACGGCAGCACGCGGGCCAGTTTCGGCTCCTTCGGCCGATGCCGCAGCACGAGGGTCTGTTCGGGGTCAACGTCCCCGGCCGTGAGCAGGTCGTTCAAGAACATGGGCGCTTTGCCCGATGGGCTGTGAAGGACTGCGTCACGGGTTCCTCGACCCACCTGGGGGCGTGGCTTCTCACAATTCTCCCGGATTGACCGGCGTCATTTGCAGGAGGTTGTCTTTGGCGTTGTCTCGCCGCTGAATCAAACCCAGCAGCTTATTCTGCTCCTCCAGACTGAGATTCCCTGATTTTCCGGCTCTGTAGATTTCGAGATGAAACAAATACCACTCGCTGTAGGCGTCAGCAAATTCAGCCAACGCTTCGCGGTGCCCCTTTGACTTGGCGATGATCTCGACAACATCGTTCAATGGCAATGGGTCATCTTTGGAAATGATGCCGAGAGAGATGGATGTGCGATAGATAGCCCAAGCGATAATATTACGTAGATCTTCTTCGGTAAAATACATGATGATCCTACTCCATCTCCATCCGTCACACGCATCAGCTTACACCAAGCTTCATCGGTCGGCGTATACGGCGAGCGGCGCCCCCTGCGCGAAGGCGGCGCTGCCGTCCTCAGCATAGACCTTCAGCATTCCGACGACGCGCACCCGAGCCTTTTTCTCGTCCAGCGCGGACAGCTTCTCCAGGTCGGCGTCGGAGAAATCCCACACATAGGACAAGGTGACCCGCGCGTGTCCGCTGACGAGATCATATCGGCCGCCGGCGGCGTCATGCCCGAACTCGATGGCGCCGACGACCGACACGGGGAACGTCCGCCCCGGCGGAACCTGCATTTCTGATTGCGCCGGCCGCACGAGCAGGGGCTGCCCGGCAGGCGGACTGGGGGTGGCATCTTGCGTCAGCGACGCCGCCAGGACGAGGCGCCGCGTCTCGTACTCCTCGGCGAGGCATTGTGCGCTGGGGCACTTGTTGCGCCGGGCGATCCACCCCCGCTGCTCCTTTTTGACGAAGTCCGCGATGAGCGCGACGGCGACTGCTTGCTTGTAGACGGCGCTGAGTTCCTCGTCGGCTTTGCTGAGGCTCGGGGTCTTGCAGACCAATTTTTCGACGTTCGTCGCAGCCTTCGCGCAGTCGAAGCTTGCCGCCTGTGCCTCAACATGAGTGAACGGCATCACCGCGACGAGAAGAAGCAGGACGGAGAATTTCGTTTTCATTTTTGATTTCTCCAAGGCCGTCGCCAAGCGGCGACGGCAGATAGCCGTGCAGTGCTTGCCGCATTACGCCAGATGCGGGAGGGAAGGGGGATCGAAGGCGGAGGCCGCTTCGAGAGCGCGGTCGTAAGAAAGCGAGATCGTCTCGTCGAGCTTCGCCATCACCTGCGCATGCCGGGTTTTCGCGTTCACGCCGAAGAGGTCGAGGCGGTCGAGCATGTGCACGGCGAAGACGGTGCACAAGCCGGTGGCGACACCCACGGCGATGGCGGAGACGTACGGGGCAAGCGGACCCAGCGCCCCCGCCAGCGCCTTCTCGACCACTTCTTCGAGGAGTATCCCGCCCCCGGTCACGACGCCGGCCACCAGTAGCTTCGATGCGGCGTCCGCGGCCTCGGCGAGAGACATTCCCTCCGGCGGGAACGCCAGCGTCTTCATCGCCCGGTACAGCGACATGAAGCCTTCGCGCGTGATCCGCACCAAGCGGGCCGACGTCGTCACGAACGCGTTGATCGCGATGGTGACCAAGTTGGACAGGAAGCCGCTGATGAAACCGTCACGGAAGGCGACGGCAGCATCCTTCCATTTCGCCTGTACGCGGTCGGCGACCCGTGTCAGACGGAGCTTGAGCACGTCCAAGAACGCGTCATCGACCTTCCCCCGGAAGCCGTTGTGCCACACGTCCCGGACCTCGGCGAAAGCGGCGCGGACGAACTCCTCCATAAGCACGCCAATGGCCTGCTGAAGGGCCATCCTGCCGCCTTCGGTGGCGCTGGTGACGGCGGCGTTCTTCAGAAACTTCGAGCTTGTGTAGTAGGCTTTGTTGATCTCGCCGTCGATCTCCTTTCGAGCCGCCGCGTCAGCGGCCCGCAGTTTGTCCTTGTCCAGGCTCTCAAACTCGGCCAGCTCACGCTTGTATTTTTCGAGCTTTTGAAGGTCTTCTTGCGTAGGCGAAGCCTTCCCCTCAATTTTTGCAATCTTCCCCTTCAAGTCGGGGATTTTGGTTTCCTCCACATACTGAATGAATGCATCCGCCGTCATCGCTCCTTTCGAAGTGTTGATGGTCTCGGATGTAGCCTTCAGGTTGGTTTGCCTGTTGGCGAGAGCGACCCCGTCCACCTCGGCGAGAACCCGGCCGGGGTCGTCATGCACCTCTTTGGCCGAAACGACGTGGTCCTGATGCTTCTTGTCATGAGGGCCAATGTTCTTGCCCGTGTACTCGTCCGCCACCCCTCCTGCCTTCTGTGCGGCCGAAGACGCGCGGTTGCTTTGCACGTAGCGAGGATCGCTGTGGTATTTGTGCTTGGCTTCCTTGTTGTAGGGGTTGTTCGCCTTGTGATCGGCGTACCTATCCTGTTCCTCGGAGGTCGCATACACCTGGTTTCGTGCGTTGTGCACGGTATCGACGTTGCCGCCTTCCTTGTCCTGGAACAGCACCCTGGCGAGCCCGAAGGGCCGGATGACAGCCTGGAGGCATTCCTTTTGGCACGCGTCGATCAGCGCCCCGATCTTCTCGGAGTCGAGCCTTCCGTGGATCTCGGCGAGGAGCGCGTCGGCGTCCACCGCGACGAGGGCATGGCCTTCGTCGTCAGGAAGGACGATGACCGGCAGCCCGCCGGCGGAGGCGGATTCCGCCCCCATCCGTGGCGTTGGACGGACGGAATGCTGGGCGAAAAGGTCCGTGTCTGACAGAACCGCCCGCCTCTTCCTGAAGCGCTCGACAGAGTCGCTCATGCCGGCACTCCTTCGAACTGGTCCGCCTTGTAGGCCCGCCACTTGAGCAGGAAGTCCCGCTCGTGCTCGTTGCCGTCTCCGTCCGCTTCGCTGACGACCGTCAGGATGTCGTCGATAAACTCCCAATTGTCGCGGCCCAGTCGCTCCGCGTACAGCATTGCGTCGTCGAAGTCGGGCGGCGTCAGACAGAGATTGTCCAGGAGTTCCTTGATGTCATTCGGGATCAAGTGCTTTGAAATCCCGGCGATGAACTCCAGAATACACTCCTTCTCTGCGACCCTCACGGTTCCGTCGCAACCCGCCATCGCGAACCCGATCGCGGCAGCGTTCACGTAGAACTCATGGAGCATCTTCTGGTCGGCATGACGGGCTGCGGCCCGCTCGATCTTTTCTTGAAGTTCCCGCATCCTGGCCGCGGCCTCGGCTTTGCCCTTCTCCATGCCTTCGTCGTAGGCCGCGCGTTTCTCCGACTCGTTCGACGCACCGCGCATGGCGGCCCCCGCGGCGAAAAGGACCGCACCGCCGAGAATTCTCCATACCCAACTCATTGAAGAGCACTCCTAAACAACGAACCGCGACGCTTGAGGTTAGAATGTTCACCACCTGAGATCGACATGGTATTTCTCAATTATTATCATTATGAGCAACAGAACCGAGGATTTCAGCCTGTCCGCCGAAGCTCGACACCCAGGCGTTCAGTTCCTTTTCGCTGGTCGTCGTGACGGACAGAACTATGCTGCCGTCCTCCTGGTCCTTGACGACTTGGTCGTCGCTCCAGACACGGTCTCGGACGTAATCAGCGGCCTCGGCATCCACCCGGACCTCCACGCGTCGCGGCTCGTGCCAGCCCAGCCCGAAGGTCCGGGCCTCTCCGTCGGCGGCGTTGAAGCGGAAATACTCGCCGGTCGGCGTCACCTCCGCGATGCGGTGGATCGAGAAGGTCGTCGGACGATCCGGGAGAACCGAGCCTTCGGACATGCGGTAGCCCAGCACGTACAGTGTCCCGCTCATCGCCACCAGGCGCCCCGGCGCGTACCGGTAGACACCCTCCGCCTGCCGTCCGCGGGCGCGGTAGACGATGCGGCACACCTGCCGCCGCTCGATGGCCTTCCGCAAGGTCGTGATGGTCTGGAAATGGGGCGAGTAGTCGATGAACCCCTTGCTGCGGAAGCCGATCGGCTGCCCGGCGGTCGGCGGGTTCCCTTCAGCGAGGTGAAGGGCAAGAGCCGTGACGGTCTGGCTGATCCGGTCAACGACGCTCTCCGGCAGGAACTGCGCGGCGACGTCCCGGCAGGCGGCGAGGCAGTGAAGCTCCTCGAACGAAAATCCGAGCGACTTCTCCTCAGACCGCGACCGCAGGCGGTAGTAGCGGCGGCGGTTCTCCAGCCCGCTCTCGACGTAGGCATCCCGGCCGAGGTTCCGCTCGACGATGGCGATCAGACGGACGACTGTCTGGGCGGAGCAGCCGAGGTCCCGGGCGAGGTCGCTTTGGAAGTGCTTCCTCCCGTCAAGGGTCAGGCGCTGGTAGAGTGCCAGAAGCTTGTCGCCGGGCAAGGCGTCATGGTGTTTGCGAGGCATTTCAGCACCCGTGTCCGCAATCCCGGCGGCGATGCGACGCAACGCCTGCATTTGTTATAGCTTTCGCGGACATGCCCTTCAATCTCCGTTCGCCTGATCCTAAGCCGACGCATCCTATGCGGAGAACTTCCTGTGCTTCCAACCACCCCTCGACGGGGTGTCAGGGCTCCACGCCCTTTTCCGACACGACATGGTTCTTTACGAACTGCGACAGGCCGTAGGCGGAGAACCCGGCGATGACGAGCCAACCGACGAAACGCACCATGCTTGATCTCCCATTTCGTGTATCGGCGCCGACGCGTTCCGAGGCACCGGCCTCCGACACAAGCCACGCTACGGGATCGTCCCCCCAGATTCTGAGGAGTGTCAGCCGTTTTTTCCTGGAGGCGAGGGATCCGGTCGGTCAGTTCGGGGCGTCAATGTCGCGGCGCAGCCAGTGCGAGCGGTGCTCTGCGGCGGCACGGATGGAGATGCCGATGCGGGCCGCCGCGCCGCGGACGGAGAAGCCATCTTCGAAGAGGCTGTAGAGGAACGTGCGGCCTTCGTCGCTGAGATTGCGGCCATTCGGCAGAAAATGCCGCGGGTCACGCTCGCTGGGCTGCGCCGGCGAGGCGGAACCCTCGCCGCCCGACACGGACTTGCAGATGACGGCGGCGGCCCGCTCGATGCCGATCGCCTGCTGAAGGACTTCGGGATTCGAGCGGCCGATGTGCTTCAGCCGGCCGATGTGACCGCGCAGGCTGCGGACTGCCTGCTCGACGGGGGGCTCGTTCATGGGTTCCTCCACGAGTTCACTGCACGGCATGGTGTATACTCGTTTGCTTCGGGTGCGGCAACAAGGAAATCTGCGAAGCGTGTCCTCCGGCCGGACAGCGCGTGCGGGCCTCGGGGCGGGCAAAGGCTTCAACGGCATTCCCGGACACGCTTGCCCGGCTTGAGCAGGAACGTCATACCCTTCCGCATCGAAACGCCGGGAGGATCGCATGCCGCCGAAGCTCGAAGACTTTGCCGAGAAGGAAACCAGCCCCAAGCTGGCCGAAAGGGCGTTCGAAAAAGCCGTCGGCCCCGCCACCGGCTTGGAGGCGCCCATCCGTCCGGAACGCTACACCATGGAGCGCGAGGGGCTGACCACGACGATCCGTGGCTACATCGGCGACAGGCTCGTCTTTCGGAACGTGTTCAAGGCCGCAGCGGAGTGGAAAGAAGAGGGCGAGCGGCGCTGGACCTACCAGCTCGAAGACGGCAGCACAAGAACCGTCGTCCTGCTGCATCCGGGTGAGTCGCTCGCCTGAGACCCTGTCTGAGCCGCGGGGCTGGATGATGCGTGTCTTTGCCGTACTGGGGTATTCCGAGGCCGGAGCCGAACAGTCCGCCCGGTGCTTCCAGGTGCGGGCCGAGTCGGTCGGGGAGGCCGTGCCGCTGGTTCGGGAATCGGGGCTGGCTGACGGCCTGGCGGAGCTGATCCCGTATCCGTCCAGCATCCTCGGCGCCGCCGACGGCCCGCCGGGGATCGTATGGTACGGCCCGGCGCCGAAAGGCTTCGCACGCCCGAAGTAGCCACCCGGCGGTAGGGACGGGAACGTGGCGGCACGGGATTGTTCTTGAAAAGTTCTCGTCCGCGGTCATCCTCACTTCCGGGGCGATCGGAAGACGGGGAGACGGGGAATGGCAATCGGGGTCGAACTTTTGGGTGAACCGTGGCCGGTCCTAGCCAGCCCGTGCCCTATCCTGATGTTCGACGCCAAGGTTCCCGCGGGGTTCCCGAGCCCGGCGGCCGATTTCTCGGAAGGCCGGATCGACCTCACCGAGGTGCTCGTCCCCCACCCCTCCGCAAGCTTCACGCTGCGAATCAGCGGGAACTCCCTCACCCGCGCCGGCATCCTCGACGGGGCCCTGGTCATCGTTGACCGCAGCTTGACCGCCCGCCATGACGACATCGTCGTGGCCGTCCTGGACGGCGAGCTGACCGCCAAACGGCTCATCGTCCGGAAGGACCGCGTCTGGCTCGCCCCCGACAGCGACGACCCGCAGTACCGGGCGATCGAAGTCACCGGCCGCCCCGACTTCAGCGTGTGGGGCGTGATCACAAGCACGATCAACTTCCTGCGGCGGTGAGCCATGGCCACTCTGGCGTTGGTGGACTGCAACAACTTTTACGTGTCTTGTGAAAGGGTATTTAATCCTAAACTGGAGGGCGTCCCGGTCGGCGTCCTGTCCAACAACGACGGGTGCTTCGTCGCCAGAAGCCAAGAGCTGAAGGATCTTGGCGTGGCGATGGGGACACCGCTGTTCCAGGTCCGGGACCTCGTGAAGCGGCATCGGGTTCGGGTGCTGTCCAGCAACTATTCATTGTACGGTGACATGTCCGCCAGGGTGATGGAGTGCCTGTCCGGCTTCGCCCCGGCGGAGGTCTATTCGATCGACGAGAGCTTCCTCGACCTCTCCTGTTTCGAGCGTCGCGACGTCGTAGGCGTCTGCCGGGAGGTCAAGGACACCGTCCGGCGCTGGACGGGAATCCCCGTGTGCGTCGGGATCGGCGGCCCGACCAAGACGTTGAGCAAACTGGCCAATTACGCCGCAAAGAAAAAGCTGGTGGACGACAGCGGCGTCTGCGACCTGCGCGATCCCGACGTCCGCGAGCGCGTCCTGCGGACGGTGCCGGTCGGCGAGGTCTGGGGGGTCGGACGGAAGTCGGCCGAGAAGCTGGCCATGGTCGGCGTGAAGACGGCGGCCGACCTGCGGGACATGGACCCCCGCCACGCCCGGCGGATGCTGACGGTCGTCGGCGAGCGGATCGTCCTGGAGCTCCGGGGCGTGTCGTGCCTGCCCCTCGACTTGGTGCAGAGGCCCCAGAAGGGCCTCGCCGTCACCCGCAGCTTCGGCCACCCGGTGACGGCGTTCGACGAGATGCTCTCGGCGGTCGTCGCCTACGCGACCAGAGCCGCGGAGAAGCTGCGGGCCGCCGGGCTGTGCGCCGGCCACATGCAGGTGTTCGCCCACACGTCGCCCTTCCGGGGCGACCCGCCGTACAGCGGCGCCGCGTCGTCGGAGATCCGTCCGCAGGCTGACGACACCTTCGTCTTGATACAGCACGCCACGGGCCTGCTCCGCCGAATCTGGCGGGACGGCTTCAGATACTCGAAAGCCGGGGTGATGCTGGCCGACCTCGTGCCCGCCGGCCAGGTGCAGCCGACGCTGCTCGACGCACTCGACCGCGAGCGGTCCCGGAGGCTGATGGAGGCCATGGACGCGGTGAACGCGCGGATGGGCCGCGGGACGCTGGCGCCGGCCACGGTCATGGCGGGCAGGGGCTGGAGGATGCGGCAGGAAAGCTGCTCGCCGCACTACACCACCTGCCTGGACGACATCCCGGTCGTGAGGTCGTAGAGGCCCTCGCCGCCGGACGGAATTCGGATCAGGGCTTGGCCGGATTTCCCACCACAGCCCGGGAGGTGTTGTTTTCACCCCGGTATGGGGGAACAAATAGTAGCGGAACAGAAAGTCCGATTGGGTCGGTACGGCTGGGAAGCCCTCGTCGGGAGAGATTCCGCACAGCCGCTCAATCCGACAGGTCAACCGTCCTTCTTGTTCACTTCCTTGTCCATGGCTCGCAATCGGGATGCCCAATCGGGTTCACCTTCCCAAGGTTCTTGCGGGATCTGGGGTTTCCAGTGAGGCCAGCGACTGGACCATTTGCCTGCCGCCATCTCCATCTTTCGTCTTGCCGCATCTACCGCTTCAGCGACCGTGGACGGTCCTTCGAGCGTCATTTTGATGGTGCCAACCGTTCCGCCGACCGGCCATTGTACGGTCGCCGTGCATCTCTTTCCAACGGCAAGCTCAATCTGCCCATGCGAAGCCGATTGCTCGGACGCCCGCTTCAGGTCGTGGCAGGCGACGAAAAGCCACGCATCGATTACCTGCGCGGCAGTGCTTTTGCCATCGCAGTGCGGCCAGGAAAAAGTTGTCGCAGCCATTTCGAAGTCATTGATCAGACGTACTTCGAAATGGCCGACCGATACGGGCCGTTCATCAGCGTTGGTCGATGAACTTTTGATGTTCACTTTAGCTTCGACATCGATTACGTCGAAAAGGTCGCGGGGACTGCTCATGGTACAAGGGGCCTTCTTGCCGACGGTTGTTCGCTCGCGCAGATACACCTACTTGATTGCGTATCCGGTGGGTTGGCTTGCAACTCGAACCTCGTATGGCGGGGTCAGGCCACGGCCCGCTTCCGCCCGAGGCCGAGGTTCTTCGCCATCTCCGACCGCGCCTTTGCGTAGTTGGGGGCGACCATCGGGTATTCCGGCGGGAGGCCCCAGCGGGCCCGGTACTGATCGGGCGTCATGTCGTAGACGGTCTTCAGATGCCGCTTGAGCATCTTCAGCTTCTTTCCGTCCTCCAGGCAGACGATGTATTCCGGCGTGACCGAGCGGCGGATCGGCACGGCGGGCGCGAGTTCCTGCCGAACGGGCTCCGGCGCCTTGCCGAGGCCGTCCAGCGCGGTGCGGACCGTGGCGATCAGGTTCGGCAGGTCGGCGACCGCGACGGCGTTCTTCTTCAGATACCCGGTGACGATCTCGACCGTCAGCTCGGTGGTGCCCGTCTCGCTCATCGTGCAAGAACTCCTCATTCGTCCTGCAACCGACAATACGGCCGGATTTCCGTCCGGTTCAAGCTTCTGGGACATGCCATCGGCACGCTGTGCCGCAGGCTCTGCGATGGCTCCCAGCTTCGCAGGGAACCTGCGGGGCATGGCACAGCCTTGAAGGCAGCGCCTGCAAGGCATGCGAAAACAGGAATCGGCCGGGCTCCCGACCCGACCGATCCTGATCCGTAACCAAGCCTCAAGGACCGGCGTCGGCCCAAGAAACAGCAGTAGGTGAAGCTACCTGACTCTCCTCCCGAGTCCGGGCATCGCCCGAACCAAGGACTACAGCATCTCTTTTCTTGCTCAGGATGTCAAGATGATTTGAACGCAGCCTTGCAATAAACTTGAATAATTTGGAACAGCCCGAGAATGCTCAAGAGCAATTCTGTGGACAAGACGGTTCTATGCTTAGGGATTCTTCGGCGGAATGCTCTCATCGACCCTACGCCGCTTAAGGTGCCAGGGTGAGCTCCAGGACGTCTTCCTCGATGTCGGCAATCTTCGTCGCGGACGCGGCATCGATCCTGAACGCCAGATTGCGGTCGAGCAGCATCTCGTTTTCGTGCGAGCTGTCGGCCCCCAGCTCCTTCATCGGCAGCACCGTGAACCCGGCGGGGAGGTTGATGACCAGCAGCACCGGCCGGTCGCCCTTTAACTGCCATCCCTTCTCGGCGAAGCTTTCGGCAGTCTCGCGGGAGGTCGATGTGGAGATGTGGCCCGGATAGCGGTAGGTGAGCCCGACGAGGGCGGAGAGCGGGTCCGCGTGCAGCGAGCCGACCGCCGCGATGCCCCAGCCGAACCCCGAATAGACCGTGAGCGGGTCCGTCAGCTCGAACCGGGTGGTCGCCATGGAGAGCGCCGGAGCGGCCGTCCTGGCTTTGCCCATGAACTCGCCGAAGCCGGGGAACATGTTTGCGGCGCGGCTGCGCTGGGCAAGGTTGTGGTGGTGCGTCGAATCGCTGCCGTAGTCCCGCGCGGCCCTGATCTCGTCCGGCAGGAGGTCTGAGAGCTTCCGATACGTCATCGCGTGTCCTTCGTCTTGCGGGATGGTTGCTGGAGCGGGGTGCAGTTGTAGCACGGCCCGAACTTCCGGCCCCAGCCCCCGGCACGCCGACGCAGACAACCAATCCCTCCGCCGCTGTCCACTCGATTTCCGGAATCAGGCGGAAACGGCGTTTTACGGACACGTCCAAAGCAGTTTTCCGGCTGGATGGCCCAACACCGGCACCATCCCCATGTCCCACCCGGCCTGCCAGACTTCCCTGCGGTCCACCCGGACGGCGCTGGCGAGCATCCTGGGGATGCGGCAGGCCCGGGCGACAAGTCCGGAGACCCAGACCTCGTAGTCGGCTTCCGCGTCGCTCGCCGACGCATCGCTCGTCGCCAGCACGTTCCCGTGCCCGTCGTCGATCCGGTAGCCGCCGCAGGGGAGGACCGTCATGCGGCGGGCGAGGTCGTAGCCCGAGAGCCACACATCGCGGAGAAGCTCGTGGGTGCCCTCCGGATAGCCGCGGTAGATGAAGCCTTCTTCCTTCAAGGCGCCGACGATGGCGTCGCGGAGGAGTTCGGACAGCCGGCAGATGGCGCCCGCGGCGACGTAGTCGGACACCATCTCGTCCGTGACAACCTCGGCCATCATATGGCGCCCGCCCGCCGCTCGAACTCGGCGATCTGCGGGTCCTCACGGTTCCTGACGAGATCTTCCCGGATCGCCGAGCGCTCGTGGGTTTCTGCGTAGCATGCTCCATCGGGCTCGAACACGGGCTGGGACGCAGCCGCCGCTGCTCCGTGCAGCATCACGGTGGGCAGCTTGCCGGCGAACTCCGTGGCCTCCCGCACCATCTGCATGAAGGCATCCACCTTGGCGGAGGCACGGTCGTCCGCGGCGGGGGTCCGAGCCGCGAGGCGTGCCTTCGCCCTCTCCGCTGCACCCAGATCGGTCCGGACGGCCTCGACCAGCTTGCGGGAGCGGATCGCAGCTTCAGGGAACGAGGCGCCGAGCAGGACCAAGCACTCGGTCGCCTCATCGCCTTCATAGGCCAAGAGGTTCTTCACCAGCCCCGGCATGGCGGCATGGAGCCAGTGGAGCCATTCGGTAGACAGGTCGTGTGCGATGCTGTCCGCGACGCGGTCGCCGAAGCTGTGCATGAAAGTCTGGAAGGCATCCTCCCAGACCCCGTCCTCCTTGACGGCGACGACGAGGTATCCGAGTTCCCCCTCCGCATCGATCCTCTTCAGCAACTCGGTGTCGAGGAGGAGATCGCGAAGGCCCCTGTTCCGTCCATTCATGACGGAGTCGATCGCAGAACCGAGCAAGCCGGTTTCCCTGAAGCAATCGAAACGCTCTTTCAGCACGGCATAATCGGCCCCCATGGCCGCCTTGAAGGCGGCTTCGTACGATGCGGTCCTGGATGCCGCATCCATCTCCGCCTCGGTCACGTTGATGCGATCTTCCTTTACGGCAGCCGGATCAAGTGTCTCCAACACCGGCTTCGTTCCGAATACGCTTCCGAACCTCTCAGTCAACCAACCAATCATCTCGTTTCCTCCTCTGCTTATTTTCTTGGCTGCGGATCGATGATCCGTGCTCAGGCCGGCACCGCCACCTGCCGGAGGATGGTGTCCATGACCACCGGGTAATCCTCCTCCGTCGTGTAGACGCCCAACCGATAGACCGCCAACCCGACGAGCCACCCGGTCCCCTTCGAGAGGAAGGCGACAAGCCCCTGTCGGTCGCGGGCGAACTTCCTCGCCGTGGCGACGGACTCAGTCACCGGATTGCTGGCTTCGGCGTGGATTTCGAGCAGGCCGGCGAGGATGACCCGGCAGGCGGTCCCGTAGTAACGTTCCCGTCCCTTGAACTTCCCGAACTCGTGAACCGACAGAAGCCTGTCGGCTTCCGCATTCAGGGCATCGGTATCGTTTTCAGCCATGGGTTCGTTCTGCTTCTCCATGATTAAATGCTCCATTCTGGTGTTTGATCGCCCCACCCCTGGCCGGAGCGAATTTTCATCGGGTGAGACCCAACGCCCGTTGGGTCAGGCGGTGATCCGGCACCGTCCCAGCGTGTCCAGGATGGCCGTGGCGATGTCTCGGCACTCGCCGGGGGGCTTCCCCACCAAGCGGCGGGCCGCCCTCTCGGACAGCGGCCCCTTTCCGGCGGACAGCAGCAGCACGAAACCTTCGCGGTCGCCGTCGAAGCGGATTATGGCGTCCCGTGCCGCCTGAACGGGGTCCCTGGAGTTGCCGTAGGTCTCGAACAGGCCCGCGAGCACCGTCCTTGCCGTGTCGTCCGCCGGCGACGGCAGCAGGACGGACGCCGCCTCCAGGGGTGCCCCCGAGATCGCCTTCCTCGATATCCTGCGCTGCCTCCGGTCGGTCATCGCCGCACCTCCGAAACGGTCGGACAACCCGACCACTGCCTCGACACTGCTGCGCGGCGGCAACGGACGTCAATAACATTCTGCATGCCAACATCTGATTTGCTGCGAAGGCGTTCCCGCGGTTGACTCGCCGCCGACGCTACGGTAGAAGTTATCATGCCAACACCATGATAACCGCGGCGGAGGGCGGCTGATGAGGATTCGATACACCTTCGGCCCGGTGCCGGACGCGACGAGGGTCGAGGCGGACACCGTCGCCTGCGACGCCTTCGGGCTGCTCGCCCGCTTCGCCCGGGTGAGGTTCCGCGTGCCCGGCTGGTGGTCGCCCGACTTCCGGACGGACTGGAGCGAGCGCCGGACGAGCAGCGGGGGACGGCTGGACCGCATCACCATTTCCATGTGGAAGTACGTCCCGGCCGACGCCCGTGAGTCCCGCCCGTTCTACGAATACGCTTCGATCGAGGACGACCCCGTGTGCGGCACGATCGACAGCGGCGACTGGCGGGACTCCCTCTCGGCGGCGGTGGCGCACGAGACGGCCCACTCGCTGGCCGACCTGCTGAAGGGGAGCGACCCCGTCATGTTCTCCGGCGGGATCGACGAGATCCGCCGCCGGTTCCGTCCGCACGGCGGGCTGTGGCTCGACGTCTACCGCGAGCTGCGCACCCGCGTCGTCAACGCCGGCACCCGCGTCCCGGAGGAAGGGTGGGCTGGGATCGACGTGCCGCCGGCGGTATGGTGCGGGGCGGCGTTCTCGCCGCGGCAAGAAGGCGTCGAAGCATGATCAGGGTGAACATCGATCTCCTGCCGCACGGCGACGACGAGTCCGCCCGCCGGATCGCCGAGGTCGAGATCGTCAACGTCACGGCGGATACATCGAGATTCTCGAAGGACTACGCTTGGCGGGTGCGGGAGCCGAAGGAGGGGGTGAACGCCTGCGGCTTCATCGTTGATCGCCGGGGAAGCGGCGCCGCCGACCTCCTCCTGACCGTCCTTGCCGAATGGAAGAGCGGGCGGACGCTGCCGATCGACAACCACGGCAACCCGCGGCTGCCCGAATGGATCGAGCAGGACGCCGTCGCCTGGTGGGCGGAGCACGACGAGGATCGGGAGTAGGCATTATCCAGGGGGCACTGAGACAATTTGCGATAGGTGCTGGGTTGTGGCGTCGTGATAGGTGATACGCGGCGACGACGACGATCAGGCGAAATCCGTGCCCATCTGGCTTCCCTTCTGGCGACTGGAACAACTGCGTGAATCGGCGGACCGCCAGATGTGGCGGGCGTGGAACAACATTTATCCCGCCGGAGGACGAGTTTATGAGGTGCAATGCATTCGGAGCCTCATTGACCATGCGGTCCCAGCCATAAACAACCGTTGGCAAAGCATATTTGGTAGAATTGGGGTCACTGCCGACTTGGTCGGCGTCGTGTGTCACAACTATCCACGGGTGACATACATCGGCGCTCCCCACGCATGCGAACTCGGCGACCTGATGATCGTGCATGATCATCTGCCCGATCCGGTCAACCAGCCCGATCACATCGAGCGCCACGCCGTCATCGTTCAGGCCAAGGTTTTTCATCGGAACGGTGTTCAAAGCACAAATCTCGCTCAATTCCTGCTGTACACGGGGTGGCCGTGCTTCACGTACGTGGACTGGCCGGGCGGCATCCCGGCATTGGAGCGACTGCTTAACGCAAATGCCGGGATACCTCTCGGAACGCCGGAGGCTTTCAACCGCGATATCCGCGTGGACGGCCCCAGCGGTCTCCGGGTTCCCCGTTCGACCGTCGATTTGGGTGCCCGATACGGCATGATCGACGTCGCTCGGCGACACTGGATCTGGTGGCAGCGGGTCTGGTGGTTTGCGAAAAACGTCACAAGCAATCCGTGGCGCATGTGCCGTGCGACCTCCCGGAACCTCTACGACAACACAGGGGGGCTGTCGCTCGGGCACTATCTCGCTCGGCTGGTTACCGGCAGGGTCGGACGCGCCGTCCGTTACCCCGGCTGGCCTTCGGGGTTGGGTGGCGCCGACCACTGGTCGCTGCTGGTCGAGGAATTGCTATCGCTTTTGCCCGCGGCAGCGGCAGGTTCGTCGCCCGGGTCATCGGCGGCAGCAGCGGCACCGGCAACATCTGCCTCGCCGGCGGCGCCGTCAGGTTCGGGCGGCACGCTGTCGCTCGTCCTGGATCGTCAGCCCTCCGGCACAGGCGGCAATCCGACCGGCAGAGGGGACGGGGATGACGACGGAGGCTTCGCGATCATCATGCTTCGCACGACCGGAGGGCCGCGGTGGACACGGCTTCACCGATGGCTGCGATTCTTGCCAACGCCACCATGGCTTGACTGACGGCGGCATGGATGCTCGGCGGCGCCCGTGCTAGCGTCTGCGGATGCCTTCCTATTACGACATCACGACCGCCGCCCACACCCTTATCCGGCGTCACGGGCAGGGTGCGGTGGAGCAGGCCAAGCGGCACGCCGACGAACTGGGTCGCGCCGGCGACGTCAGGGGACAAGATGTGGCCTTGCTGGTGCTGAACGCAGTGGAGGCGGCGCTAGCCTCGACCGAAGTTCCGCTGTGAGCGAACACCAACCGCACCAAATCTTCAGTCTCGAACCAGGGAGTGATCATGATTCAGGGGGATGCACAGGAAGCCCTCTATGAAATCGAGCAGAGGCTGGATCATCTCGGCTATCAGACTCTGGACCGCTTCGTGACGGAGGACTGGAGGCATCTTCAGAGATGGCTGGAGGTGGTGATCGTCTGCTCCGAACGCCTTCCCAAGCCATTCTCCGAATATGTCCGGTCGATCGAATACAAAATCGGCAGCCAGCATGTGGACTTGCCGCCGAAAGCCCTGCAAGATTTGTGGCGCAGGCTGAACGCCACGCTCAGGCGCCAAGTCACGGTGGCGCAGTCGCACGTGTTTCTGGAAATGCTGGCCGAATGCCAGGACAAGGTCGCGGCCGGAATCGAACTCCGGTCGCTGTGTCGTCACCTGATCCTCAACCGACTGACGAAGATCGATTTGCCGGCCGAGGAGAGCATCACCGATCCGCACTGGTTCAGAACCTTGATGCTGCCCCACCTGCATCGGCTCCGCGACCGGGCTGCGACGTTGGATCTGGCGGCCCCCGGAAGAGACAATAAGACCGATGACCCCGAAACCAACGCCCTGATCGAGGAGACTTGCCTTGCCTGGAAGGAGGCCAAGGCAGCCGGGAAGTGGCCCCTCCAGACGGCTTCCTGATCGTCCCGAGCGGGAAGATATGCGTCCCGCCCCCGGTAAAAACGCACCGGGCTTCCCGAGCGGGAAGTTTCCTGTCCCCGGCCTTTCCGAACCGGGCATTCCTTCCCGTTCGGTAAGAAACCACCTTGACCCAGGTGAGACGTGGCATCATCTTCCCGAGCGGGAAGAACGGGGCACGCCATGGAATTCATCGACACGCCGGGCCGCTTCGGCAGCCTCGTCCGCTCGCGGCGGCAGGCCCTCGGCATGACCCAGCGCGACCTCGCGCTGGCGGTCAACGTCGGCGAGCGGTTCATCGTCGATCTGGAAAGCGGCAAGCCGACGTGCCAGCTCGGCAAAGCCCTTGCCGTCGCTAGGGGCGTCGGCATCCGGTTGACCCACGACGCCCCCATTCCGTCCGCCGACACGCTGCCCGACCTCGGCCCCGGCGATGCCTACCCTGACCTTCCCGATCTCGGAGACGAGGCGTGAGCACGCTTCCCGTCTACTATGAGCATCTAGTCATCGGTGAGATCGCGCTCGCCGAGGAGGGGCCTACCTTCGCCTACGACACCCGCTGGCAGAAGACGCGGAGGGCGTTCCCCGTGTCGCTTGGGATGCCGCTCGGCGGTGGTCCCTTCGGCCCGGAGGTCCTGATGCCGTGGCTGGCCAACCTGCTGCCGGAGGACGCCAACCTGCTCGCCGTCGGACGGAACCTCGGCGTCTCGCCGCAGGACGTCATCGGCATCCTGGAGCGGATCGGCCGTGACACGGCCGGGGCGCTGACCATCGGGAGGCACCGCGAGGGGGAGGCCCCCGGCTACCGACCGATCGAGGGCGAGGCCGAGCTGGAGCGGATCGTCGAGGAGCTGCCAGCGAAGCCCTTCCTGGCGGGCGAGGACGGCGTGTCGATGTCGCTGGCCGGCGCCCAGGAGAAGCTGCCCGTCGCCTTCATGGCGGACGGACGGATGGCGATTCCGGTCAACGGGGCGCCGTCCACCCACATCCTGAAGCCCGACGCCCGTCGGCGGCTGTGGGGCAGCGTGCAGAACGAGGCGCTGTGCATGACGCTCGCCGACCGCTGCGGACTGAAGACGGCGGCGGTGACGACGGGGAGGGCCGGCGAGCGGAGCTACCTTCTGGTGACCCGCTACGACCGGGTGCAGCGGGACGGGCGCTGGCTGCGCATGCACCAGGAGGACTTCTGCCAGGCGCTGGGCAAGCCGCCCGGGGCGAAGTACGAGCGCAACCGCTCGGGCGTCAGGGGGCCGCGGCTGGTGGACATGTTCGGGGTGGTGGACGCCCACCTGACGGCGGCCGACCGCATGCGGCTGCTCGACGCCGTGGTCTTCAACGTGCTGATCTGCAACACCGACGCCCACGCCAAGAACTACAGCGTCCTGCTGACGGGCCGGGGCGCCTCGCTGGCCCCGCTCTACGACTTGATGTGCGCCGCCGCGTGGGAGAACGTCACGAAGAACCTGTCGCAGACGATCGCCGGCAAGGACCGCGGCGACCACCTGATGGGTCGTCACTGGCAGCGGATGGCCGACGAGTGCGGCTTCAACCGCACGATGATCTTGCGGCGGATCGAGGCGGTCGCGGAACGGGTTCGGCGGGAGCTGCCAGAGGCGGTTGGGGTAGTCAGGGCGATGCCGGGTGGGGACCACCCGCTGTTGGGCGAGTTCGCTGCGGCGATCGAGGCCCGCTGTCGGACCGTCGTGCGGAACCTCGCCCACGTCGAGGCGGAGGCGGAGGCGGAGGTCGATGATGCTGAGGACGACGACCATGCCTAATGACGACGCTCGATCATGTCACCGCCTTCGCTTCCCCAGCGCTCCCGCATTTCTGCCAACACTTGTGGAGTTCATTCTTTCCCTACGTTGGAGGGCGGCAGAAGAAGACGAAGCGGAAGTCGGGCTTGGGTGAGCGCCACCTCCCTTCCAGTCGTCAGTGGCGAGCCAGTCCTCAAAATAGAAGAGCCACAGAATGGCCCAAGGCACCAGAGTTTCTGAGATCCTCTTGGATGCCGCCCACTCGCCGTTTCCAGGCAGATAGAGGCAAAGCTTGGTAGGCTTTTGCTCGTATACGTGCGGGAGCTTCCGTCCGTCAGCCAAGGCGGTCAGATCTGGGTCGATGACGAATACCTGCGGCATTCCCCCCTGTGCATATACGATCCGTAGCCGATAGGTCCGGCTGAGCGGCGTCGGCTGGGCGACCATCTCCCAAACGAGACTGCCGGACCGTATGCCTCCTTCGCCGGCGCAGACCGGGTTGCTCTTGAGGTTCAGCAATTGCTGCGCGAGGGTGAGGGGCTTAGGGCCGGCGAGCAAGGTTTACTTCGCTCCGAAGAAAGTGTTGGTCCTAACGACCGTGCCCGCACCGGCTGCCAAGCCAACAGTCGGCCTGATCGTCAAGCCACCGGCGCTGCGGACTTCGGAAACCGCGGAGGTGAGGCTGCCCATCGCCTTGGCGACTGGCGCTTCACCAAAGGAGGCGGCGAGGCTTTTGTTGAGGGTATCCAGCCCCGCGAGCCCGATCATCTCCTGGATGTCGCTCAAAGCGCGGGCCTGCCAAGCACGGAAGGCCCCCGCCAACTTCGGCTCACGGTTCCATTTCTCAGCGAAGTTTTCGCCCTGCGTGGTCTCGTTCCAGACGTACCACTGCGGCTTCCCATTCAGGTGGCCGTGGTCTACGAACAACGGCATGAAGCGGATGATGGATTCCACCAGGTCAAGCTCCGTATCGAACACGAAGCTGCTGACGCAATACGCGTAGCTCTTCGCCGCCAAGGTGGTGATGATGATCGAGATTGGGGCGAGCGACGGGTCGGTCTTCGCGAAATGGACGTCGCGGTGTCGTTTGGCGAGCTGGATGGTCCGACGCAGAACCCCCTTCAGGGGAGCCTGCGTCGGGAAAGGCTCAACGTTGGCACGCATATCTCCGGAGCCCAGGCTTTTCATGACCCGGTAGGTTGGCTCCATGCTCGCTTTCTTCTCAAACCAAGCCCGATAACCCTTAGGGTTGCTCGGCTTCCAGCACTTCAGCGGCTTGTCCGGCACGAGTTCGCCTCCGGCGCCGCAGGAGGGGTTCGAAATCGACGGCGTGATGTCGAGGTGAAACTCGTTTGCGTAGTTGATCCGCCAACACCTCGGCTTTTCCTCAAGGATATCCTTGTAGTGCCCGCTCTGGCGCAGGCGGTCGCCGATGGCCTTCTTAAGAGCTGAGGGCTGCGTCGTCACCGGAAGGGCGCCGTTCCAGCCCACGAGGTCCACATCGTGCTCCTGTCGCGCGAGCGGCTTGACGGTCGTCCCCAACGGCACCGATCCCTGCGGGTAGATTGTGAGTCCTCGCAGCAACGGATCACTGGATGAAGCAAGCCAATTGCCGACCGCCTCATACCGCTCCTGTGCCAAGCGCTGTTGGGACTCCGTCAGCTCAAGCGCTTGGCAGATATGCTCAAGAACGCCGACAATATGAGCCTTTTTGAGCGTGCTGGAAGGCTGGATATACATTTCCGTCCTCTATCGCATCAATCCAGAAAGCGGGGAAATCCCGTTAAGTGAAGCGGCTTAACGCCAGTCAAAAAAACGCTATTTGATCGTGTGGTAGACAAACTCCACCCCTCCGCTGTCAGCAACACTCTCCCGCCTCAGCAAATAGCCCTGTTCCCAAAGCTGCTTGAACTTCGAACTGGCGTTCGCAATGGACATGCCGGATTTTGCTTCCGCGAATTCCGCAGCACGCGTATAGGGCTTGCTCAAAGCAAAAAGGAATGCCTCAAGGTTGCCCTGGCTCGGCTGCACGCCGATAACCCGGCCCTGGTCACCCTCCCATAGCATGAGGGGCTGGCCCTTCCTCTCGGCTGCGGCCTCCCAGTTCTCGATCATGTCAAGGTCTTGGAGGTCCACGAAACAGAACCCTTTCTTTCCCCGAAAACGCCGTGCGAGTTCGACCAGGGTCTCCGACGCGAACGAAATATCCACGCGCTTTACGCCAGCCACCGATACTTTGAAGACCATGACTCCGGAATTGGCCTCGACGGAACTCAGAAGCCTCTGATAGACCTCTCGCCCCTCGGCTCGCCCCCATCCGTCGGGAGTTTCCATGAAGTCTCTGAGATTGATCAACAACCGGCACCTCGTTAAGTGAACCCACTTAACCAGACGGCTTGCCCGGTGTCAAGCCGCCAAGCGGAACGTGAAGCCGATATGGGTTCCCCAGATCAGCGGCAGGCGGTCGAAGCAATATGCCATGTTCGGCTCGTAGCTGCCCCGAGCGGGCGTGAGCCGGACGCGGCTATTCGGTAGACGAACATCCAGGTCAGACCTGAACTTAATGGCTTTCGCCGCACTGCCTCGCAGCCCGCATCCACGATCAGCTCCATGGCGGGAAAGCCCTTGCCGGAAGACCTCGACGATCAGTTCGACATCTGAAAGCCCCACCAGCGCCGGAAACTTCGTGGCGAGAGAAGGTCGAAGGGTTTGCATGATTCCGAGGCCGCTGTCTGAAACCGCCACCTGCAACCGATCCCCGCGGGGATAGACCTGAAGCGCGGCATAGCCATCGAGTGGCGTCTGGCTATGAGAGAAGACGTTGTCGATCAGTTCCGCGAAGATTGTCCAGGCCGCCCCTTCGAGCTGCTTGACGTCGGCACGCGCGGAGCAGGCTCGGGCGACCGCATCAGATAGGCGAGTGGGCAGGTTCTTATCCCGCTCGTTCTTATTGATCCGAGCGATCTCGACGAGCCCCGAGTTGCCGCCGCGGAACATCTTGGCGCCGGAGAAGGCTGGCCGGGCCGGGGCCACCACGACGCCGGGCGCGAGGTGGTCAAAGAACCCCATCCGGTTCAGATAGCCCATCGTCCCGGCGTCCCCCTCGGCGAACTCCAAGCGGACGCGCCGAGCGGAAGAATCGAGTTGATTTGCCACGGATAGGAGGCGAATGGCGGCATCCAGCATGACCTTGCAGCCATGGGGAAAGCGAATGGTCACCTCGTAGACGGCCGGGCCGTGCGGTCCGCCACCGGTGCGCATCGCGTCATCAAGAGCGGCGGCATCGATCCATTTCGGCGGAAGCTCAAGGCAACAAAGCAAGGCAGAATCCCTGAAGTGTTGACGCTATCCTGAACATCGGCCAACGGGCGCGGAAAACTCAAGATAGATATACAAAGCTACCGAACACGAGGCAAAGGCGCAACCAAGCCGTGCGGGTGACGAGACAGGCTCTCTTGCATGCCCTAATTGCCCCCGTCACGTCGTCGCTTGGACAGCCTTCTCAATCGAAGCCATTGGTGTTCCATGCGTCGGCAGCCTCACCGCCCAAGGATAGGCGGGCATCCTTGACCGCTCGTACTGATACACCAAGGCATCCGGCAGATTCCGGCGGTCATAGGCTCGTCCCAACCGGAACACGACGCTGTTCGGCGCCGCAATGAAGAGATGGATCCGCCGGGCACGTATGTCCGCCAACTTCGCCATCGCCCACAGGAAGCCTTCGGCGAGCGCCTGCTGCTTGGCATCGGACCAATGGCCGTTAGGGTTTATCTGGGTAACATGCAACCTCACCAACGGGAGGTTCCCGAGCGCGGCGCGGATTCCGGCCTGATCCACGCTATAGGAGACCTCGACAGCAACAGCGACATCCGCTGCCCCGTGAAGAACTCCATCCGTCCCTTCAAGTACAAAGCGGTCACCGTCGTCGCCTCCGTCAAGCGCATGCCAACTCCCGGAGCTGCGATGCCAGTCCATGACCCGAATGCTTCCCTCGTCGTCGAGAAGAAAGCCGGCAAGGAAGGTCAACGGAATCGGGGAGACTCCTCCGTAGAGAATCGCCACATCGGAACGATGCATATCCGACGTAATGCGCTCCAGGTCGTGCCGGATCGTCACCACTCGCGCGAGGGCTCCGGCCGGGTCGGTGACCGTTCCGTCCCTGATATAAGGAGTTTGATCAATTAGGATGCTGTGACGTTGCCCAATAAGGTCGGAAGGCACCGAACCAACCAATGGGCTGTCCGTACCGGGAAGCAGGCCGCGCTGCTCGATTACCACCACGCGCCTCCGTGCATTCGCCCGATCCTCGGCGCGGGTTCGGGTGAATTCCCAGGCCAAACCGAAGATCGCTAGAACCAGACCCACCGTGAACGTGGCGTATGCGATCGCCGCAGGTACGCCCCCGCTGGCCTCCCAGTGCACTTCAAGCGTGAAGGTTTCACTCTTCAGGAGAAAGGAAGCGACCAGAGCGCCGGCGGCCGAGAGAGCCACCAGCGATATCCCAGCCCGGAAGGTTGCCATCGCGGCAGAGCGCCGCCGGAACACGAAATCCATCGTCCGTCGGGCCGCGTGGTCGATCAGATCAAAAGCTTTGTGGAGTATAGCCATCCCGGTTGAGCATCCTGCCAAGGTTCTCTCCGTTTATGTTGCCACAGCACTCCAATCACGTGCGAGCCCAGCGGATCATGAAGAGCTAAATCACAGGCATACGGCGGCAGGCGAAACGTCGTGCCGCCCTTCACAGCGGTCGCGACGCATGCACGGGTTCAGGAATGCGGTTGCCATGGGGCAGGAAGACGCCTATATTGCCTACTGTTAAGCAGGCATTGGAGGCAACGCGATGAAAGACACCTCGATGTACGCGCTTCCGTTCCCTGCGGAGATGGTATCCGAGATCATCCTCCGCAGCGGACGGCACATCAACGTCGCTGACCTGGTGGCGAACGTCGTCTCGGACTTCCTGGAAAGGACGAAGTACGACGCGGACATATGGTCGGAGGAGTGGGTCCGATCGCAGGAGGATGACGACGACAGCTTCCTCAAGACCTACGGCCATCCCGACAAGGGCTACAGTTGGAAGGGCGTGCTCCTCCCCAACGGGACCAAGCTGAAGATGGCCTACCAGGGCCAGGAGCATCAGGCCGAGATCCGCCATGGCCAGCTCGTGTTCGGGAGGGAGACGATGTCGCCTTCCGAGTTCGCCTCGCGCGTGGCCAACGGGACGACACGCAACGCATGGCGCGATATCTCCGTGCTCCGCCCCGGCGAGGAGAAGTGGCAGCAGGCTGCGACGCTGCGCGTCCAGGACGGCCTGCCATGACGACAGTCAGGCTAACCACCCATGCAGGCCAGCGCCTACGCCAGCGGGGAATGCGGGAGTCCGACCTGGCATTCATCCTCGCGAACGGCACCGATGTCGGCCGCGGCGTGATCATCACGGAGCACGACACCGCGAACATCGAGCGCGAGGCCCGCAATCTGATCGAGACGGCCCACAACCTGAAAGACAAGCTCCTGGTCGTAAACCGGGATGTCGCGATCACCACGTTCCACGCCGACCGCCGCCAGCACCGGCGGCTCTGCCGGGCGGCTTGAGAGGCTTCCGTGACGATGCAGATGTCAAAGATGAACTGGCCCGTGACCACCGTGTGCGGGTTCAGCGCGAAGATCGACACCACCCCCGACTACCAGCGACCCGCCGTCTGGTCGTTGGCCCAGAAACAGCTCCTGCTGGACACGATCCTGAGGGGGTTCGACATTCCGAAGCTCTACTGGCGACGCAAGGGCGGGGCGGACGACTCCTACGAGGTCGTCGATGGCCAGCAGCGCCTGCGGGCGATTTGGGAGTTCCGGAACAACGGCTTCGCCCTGGCCCGCGACGCCGAACCCGTCAACGGCATCAAGATCGCCGGATGCCGCTACCGGGACCTGCCGCCCGACATGCTCATCCGGTTCGACGTCTACCCGCTGGACATCGTCATCATCACGGCCGACGACGACGACGACGTGCGGGAGATGTTCCTGCGCCTACAGAACGGAACCAGCCTCAAAGCACAGGAGAAGCGCAACGCCATGCCCGGGGCGATGCGGGACTACGTGAAGGCCGTCGCCGGACATCCCTTCTTCCTGAGCTGCGCCTTCAGCAACAGCCGCTTCAACTTCGACCTCGTCGCGGCGCAGATCACGGCGCTGGAACTGGCGGGAGGCCCTGCGAGCATCCGGAACAGCGACCTGAACCGAATGTACGAGCGGCACTCGGACTTCGATCACAGCGGCCCGAAGGCGAGGAAGGTGAAGCGCACGCTCGATTTCCTCCTGGCAGCCTTCCCGACGAAGACGCCGGAGCTGGAGCGGTACAGCGTCGTCTCGCTGTACGTGCTCGCCTCCCATCTGCTGGAACGCTACGCCATCACCGGGCGTGCGGACCGTCTGGCCGAATGGTTCCTGTCGTTCGAGGCGGAACGAAGCGCCCAGCGGGCGATCCCCGTTGACGAGGCGGACGCCGAGTTCGTCACATACCACGAGAAGACGTCGCACAGCACGGATTCCGCCGACAGCATACAGTGGCGACACGACTTCCTGCTTCGGAAGTTCCTTCAGGCGGTTCCCGACCTTGAACAGAAGGACGACCAGCGGCTCTTCACGCACGACCAGAGGATCGCGATCTTCCGCCGAGACAAGGGGCGGTGCAAGGTGCGGATCGCCTGCGAAGGTGACGCATGCGAGTGGGGCGCCTGGGAGGCGGACCACATCGTTCCCTGGTCCCGGGGAGGCAGGACCGTGGTTGCGAACGGGCAGGTCGCCTGCCCACGCTGCAACTCCGCCAAGGGCAACGCACACCACGCACCCGCCGACCGCCCGCAGCCCCCTGCACGAGCGGCGGACGGACAGGCAGAGATCCGCGCCCCCATGGGTGACGCAAGAGCGGCAACAGCGCCCAGCCCGGCGAAGCCCGTCAGCGCCCCCGACGGCGAGGCCATCTTCCTGCTGACCAACGGCGACGTCCCGGGGTTGCGGGCGAGAGCACGCGTCGATGGCAGGCGCGTAACCGTGCTCAAGGGCTCGACGGCCAAGTCCGAGGTGGAGAAGTCCCTCGACGCCGCGTGCCGAAAGGTGCGGCAGGAGTTGATCGACACCGGGCGGCTTGTTCCGTCCGTGGGCGGACTGCTGACATTCGCGGAGGACACGGCGTTCAACAGCCCGAGCAGCGCCGCGAGCGTCATCAACACCTGTGCCCGGAACGGCAAGACATCGTGGGTGCTAGAGGGCTCCAGCATGACGCTCGGGGAATGGCTCGTTCGCTTCCGGTGACCAGCGGGTGCCGCCCTACTCTTCCACGGGGTCCGGCGGCACCCGCATACGGGCCGGGATCAGGGCGGTGATCTCGTCCCGGTTCTCGACCACCAGCGGCTCCTGGTAAGGGGCCTTCCTCGAACTTTTCTCCTCGATCTGATAGCGCTTGAGGAAATACACGATGAACGCCTGACGGACGGGCACGGTGAGCGCTCCGCCGCGCATGCCGTACTGCGCCTCGATGTGCCGGCGGGCCTCCTGCGGTAGCTCCGGGTTCGGGGCAAGCCTGATCTCGACGATGCGGTTCCACTCTTCGTCCTCGTCGGCGAAGGGCCGTCCGCAGACTCGCTCGTCGATCACGTCAAGCACACGGTCGAGCACAACGTCCCCAAAGCGGTCATGGTCGCTTCGGAAAGCCCTGACGGCCCACCGGAAGCTGTCGTGCTCCAGGGCATGGGGGCCAATCCAGAACTTCTCCTCGTTCGGACGGTTCGGAGACCTGTAGACGACGAGCAGTTCGACGCCTTCGCCCCGGGACTTCCGGCCGGGCACGTTTCGGCGGACGGCGCGGACGATCCGCCTCAGGCATTCCGGGTCTATCCGGCGACGCGGCAGTTCCGGCGGCGCATAGACGGGCATGTCGTCGGGAGCGAAATCCGGCTGCTGCGTCGCCGGGGCGGAAAGCCCGCGCTCCCGGGCCAAGCGGTGGAGGAAGTCCTCGGCGTCCGGCACCATCAGGCGCGGCCTGAATCCGGGTTTTGCTACCCAGCGGTTGGCTTCTTCGTCCAGGTCGGCGTCACCTCGCACGTAGTCCCGATAAGTGGCCAGATCGGTCTGCACCGTGCGCGGATCGACGTCGAACTCCTTCGCGATCCGACCCTTGGTCAGCGTCCCGTGCCAAAAGAGCTCCGACTCCACAAACTCCAGGCGCTTGCGCTGCGCGGGTTTCAAGTTGGTCAAAGCCGCCCCCGGAAATTTTTCTCCCCAGATCGGCAGGGCACCCTTGCACCGCCAAACCACCCGGATTCCGGCGGCGGACGGACCCGCGCATCCTGTCCCTGTCGAACCCTGGGAGGTCTATCATGAGAAGCTTCAAGCACGGTAGAGACCGGATGCAGCAACGCAGCATCCCGGAGCAGGTGATCGATCTCATCATCACGTTCGGAAGCTGGACGCGACGGCATGGCGCCGACGTCTTCTTCATGACCAAGGAGGCCCGCAGCGACGTCAGACGACATCTCGGCTCCACCCTTTACGCGGTGATCGAGAGGAAGCTCGACGCCTACGTCGTCGTGTCGGATTGCTCCAGTGCGAATTCCGACATCATCCGGCCACCCATTCCGATTTGATCCCGGCCACTGATTCCGACATCAAGTCGGCCACCCGTTC